>JANOLA010000414.1:0-2190 GCA_031419535.1 Burkholderiales bacterium
GCGGTCGTCCTGCGGCGGCTCGGTGAGCTTGCTCGCGTTGTACACGCCGTCGTGATAGAAGAACACGCGTTGGATCTCGTGGCCCTTGGCGAGCGCCGCGGCGGCGAACTGATACGCGCTGTCGCTGCCTTGGCGCGTGTAGGGGCCCACGCTGACGAGCAAACCGAACTTCATGATGGGTGCCGTGCCTGCCGCCACAGAACCTGATGTGCGTCGACGCGTTCAGGCTCGCACGCGAACCGCGCCAGTCGTCGATCAGGTACTTGGTGAACGGCAGGTCGCACTTCTCGAAGAAACGCGGCCAGCCGATGCGCTCGATCCAGTCGGAGACGCGCTCCCACGAGCGTGCGTCACCCTTGTACGTGTAGAGGATCTTCTTCACGACGGCAGACACTTCCGGCCAGCGCGGCGGGTTGTTCGGCAGGCCCGACATCACCATCTTCATGAAGACCGGTTTGCCGCGCGCATTCGAGTTCTTGCCGCCGACCCAGATCGCCAGTTTGGTGTGCTCGGGGTCGTTGATCTGCATCGGCGGGCAGGGCGGGTAACAAGCGCCGCAGCACATGCATTTCTTCTCGTCGATCTCGAGCGAAGGCTTGCCGTTCACCAGCGCCGGGCGAATCGCCGCGACCGGGCAGCGCGCCACCACGGCCGGGCGCTCGCAGACGTTGGCCACCAGATCATGGTTGATCTTCGGCGGCTTGGTGTGCTGCACGATGATCGCGATGTCGGCCTGCCCGCCGCAGTTGATTTCGCAGCACGACGTCGACAAGTGAACCCGATTGGGCATGTCTTCCTTGATGAACTCTTCGTACAAGTCGTCCATCAAGGCCTTCACGGCTCCGGAAGCGTCGGTGCCCGGGATGTCGCAGTGCAGCCAGCCTTGGGTGTGCGCGATCATCGACACCGAGTTGCCCGTGCCCCCAACCGGGAAGCCGTTGCTCGTCAGCGACTCGATCAGTGGCGCGACCTTGTTCTCGTCGGCGACCATGAACTCGATGTTGCTGCGGATCGTGAAGCGCACGTGGCCTTCGGCGTACGTGTCGGCGATGTCGCACAGCTTGCGGATCGTGTACACGTCCATCTGGCGCTGCGTGCCGGCGCGCACCGTCCAGATCTCGTCGCCGGTGTGCGACACATGGTGCAGCACACCGGGGCGCGGGCGGTCGTGCCATTTCCAGTTGCCGTAGTTCTTCAGCATCGTCGGATGCATGAAGGGCTTGGGGTCGGGGCAGCCGGACTCGATGGGAGTGCGTTGGGCCATGCGGGTTCTCCGGTTTGAGTCAGGCGACGGCCTTGATGGGGATGTGGGCCCTCTCGGCTTTCTCAGCCTTCAAGCCGTTGATCTTCGCCACTTCCTCGTCCCACCCGTCGGTGCGCACATAAGGATTGGTGCGCGGTGTGGCGACCATGTTGGCGTCGATGTCCACGCCGATGCCCTCCAGGAAGTTCACCAGGCCGATGCGCTCAATCATCTCGCCGGTGCGCTCGTGCTCCAGCGCGTTCTCGGCGAAGAAGTCGATCACCTTCTGGCCGAGTTCGACCAGCGCCTCGTAGTCTTCGTCGGTCTTGAGCGGCATGAAGGGCATCACCACGGTGCCCATCAGGTCGCCGATCTTCAGCGTGCGTTTGCCGCCGATCAGGATCGTGGCACCAGTGTCCTTGCCGTGCGCCAGCGCGCCCGTCATGACGTTGATGCAATGCATGCAGCGCACGCAGTTGCTGTTGTCGATTTCCAGGCAATGCGTGTCGCTGACGGCGACGCTGGAGATTCTGTCGCCGGTGTCAACGTCCTTGATCTCCTTGAGCATGATCGTCTTCGTCGGGCAACGCGAGATCACGTCGTTCACCAACTCGTTCATGCCGTGCTTGGCGAACCACTTGCGCGCCAGCGGCTCGTCGACGCGGATGTTGTCGCGCCAGGTGCCGATGACGGCCATGTCGGAGCGCTGGATCGAGTTCATGCAGTCGTTCGGGCAGCCCGAGAACTTGAACTTGAACTTGTAGGGCAGCGCCGGGCGGTGCATGTCGTCGAGGAAGGTGTTGAGTACCTGCCGGTGCGCGCGCGATTCGTCGTAGCAGCTCTGCTCGCAGCGCGCCGCGCCCACGCAGCTCATCGAGGTGCGCACCGCGGGGCCGGCGCCGCCGAGATCGAGGCCGATTTCATTCAGCGCGTCGAACGCCGGCTGC
>JANOLA010000415.1:0-3036 GCA_031419535.1 Burkholderiales bacterium
ATGCAAACTCAACATCCGAGGGAGAAACGGCCATGCGATTGCTGCTGAAGTTCAATCTGATCTTTGCGCTGGTGTTTGCGCTCGGCCTCATCGGCTGCGGCTGGCTCTCGCGCGACCTGCTGCAGCGCAACGCGAAGGAAGAAATCCTCGAGCACGCACGGCTGCTGATGGAGAAGGCGACGGCGGTGCGCAACTACACCACGTCGCAGATCCAGCCGCTGCTGGCCACCCAGATGAAGTACAGCTTCCTGCCGCAGTCGGTGCCGGCCTACGCAGCCACCGAAGTGCTGCACGAGCTGGCGCGCAAGTACCCCGAGTACGGCTACAAGGAAGCGACGCTGAACCCGACGAATCCGCGCGACAAGGCGGTGGCGTGGGAAGAAGACATCGTGAACCGGTTTCGCAACGTCGAGTCGCAGAAAGAGCTGTCGGGCGAGCGCGATTCGCCCACCGGGCGCATGCTGTTCATCGCCCGGCCGCTGCGCATCACGAATCCTGCTTGCCTGGTGTGCCACAGCACAGTTGACGCCGCGCCCAAGCCGATGCTCGACCGCTATGGCCCGGCCAATGGCTTCGGCTGGAACCTGAATGAAGTGATCGGCGCGCAGGTGGTGTCGGTGCCGATGACGGTGCCGCTGGCGCGCGCGCAGGAAACCTGGAAAGTGTTCATGCTGTCGCTCGGCGGCGTGTTCATCGCGATCGCGGTGGTGCTGAACCTGATGCTGTGGGCGCTCGTGATCCGGCCGGTGACCAAGCTCTCGGCGCTGGCCGACAAGGTGAGCCTGGGTGAGATGGACGCGCCCGAATTCAGGGTGGGCGGGCGCGACGAGATCGGCGTGCTCGCCGCCTCGTTCGCGCGCATGCGGCGCAGCCTTGAGCAGGCGATGAAGATGCTTTCCTGACGCGGCGCCTTCCCGCCGGCGGTGCGGCGCCGCGCCCGGGATAATGCGGGGCCCATTCGCGTGCCAACCTGCGGCCCACCCGCACCGCCTTCATGCCTTTCAACTGGACCAACCCCTACCCGACGCTGCGCAGCCCGGTGATGGCGCGCAACGTCGTCTCGACCTCGCACCCGCTCGCATCGAGCGCGGGCCTGCGCATGCTGCTGGCGGGCGGCAACGCGGTCGACGCCGCGATCGCCGCGGCGGCGGCGCTGACGATCGTCGAGCCGATCTCGAACGGCCTGGGCAGCGACCTGTTCGCCATCCTCTGGGACGGCGCGCAATTGCATGGGCTGAACGCATCGGGCGTCGCGCCGGCGGCGTGGAGCCCGGAGTACTTCAAGCGCCGCCATGGCGGCTCGATTCCGATGCGCGGATGGGACAGCGTGACGGTGCCCGGCGCGGTGGCGGGCTGGGCGGCGCTGTCGAAACGCTGCGGCAAGCTGCCGTTTGCCGAGCTGCTGGAGCCGGCCATCGATCTCGCCGAGCGCGGCCATGGTGTCGGGCGCATCGTCTCGCACAAATGGGGCCTGCAAGCGCCGCTGCTCGAGTCGCAGCCCGGTTATGCGCAGGCGTTCATGCCGCGCGGGCGCGTGCCCGCACCCGGTGAGCGTTTCACCTTCAGCGCGGCCGGCGCGACGCTGCGCAAGATCGCCGCAAGCCGCGGTGAGGCGTTTTATCGCGGCGAGATCGCGCAGGCGCTCGCCACGCATTCGAGCCTGAACGGAGGCAGCATGACGCGGCAAGACCTGGCCGGTTACCAGCCCGAGTGGGTGGGCACGATCAGCGCCGACTACGCCGGCCACACGGTGCATGAGATTCCACCGAACGGCCAGGGCATCGCCGCGCTGATGGCGCTGGGCCTGCTGGAACACTTCGACATCGCCGGCCTGCCGGTGGATAGCAGCGAGTCGCAGCACTTGCAGATCGAGGCGATGAAACTCGCCTTCGCCGACACCTATCGCTGGGTCGCCGACGCGCGTGCGATGCAAGAGGTGACGCCGCAGCACCTGCTCGACAAGAGCTACCTCGCGCGGCGCGCGAAGCTGATTCAGCGCGACCGCGCGGGCGACTTCCAACACGGCCAACCGCCGAGGGGCGGCACGATCTACCTCAGCACCGCGGACCAGAGCGGCATGATGGTGAGCCTGATCCAGAGCAACTACATGGGCTTTGGCAGCGGCGTCGTCGTTCCCGAGGTCGGCGTGAGCCTGCAAAACCGCGGCTACGGCTTCACGACGAAGGAAGGTCATCCGAACCTCGTCGCGCCCGGGAAGCGGCCGTTTCATACCATCATTCCGGGCTTCCTGATGCACGCCGGCAAACCGCTGATGAGCTTCGGCGTGATGGGCGGCAACATGCAGCCGCAGGGGCATCTACAGACGCTGGTGCGCATGCTCGTGCACGGCCAGCAGCCGCAAGCCGCGTGCGACGCACCGCGTTGGAAAGTCGCGACGGGACTCTCGGTCGATTGCGAGACGACGATGGCGCCGAGCCTCGTGCAAGGCCTTCGCGAGCGCGGCCACCGCATCGAAGCGACGCACGACGCCTACATGGACTTCGGCTCGGGCCAGTTCATCTGGAAGCTCAGCGACGACGCCGAAGATGGCTACGTCGCAGCGAGCGATTCGCGCCGCGATGGGCAGGCAGTCGGCTACTGAGTGGCCTGAGGCAAGGCCGTGATGCGCATCAGACCCCTGATCGCCGGCGATCGCGAGCGCTGGAACGTGCTGGCGCGCGGCTACAAGACGTTTTACGAGACCGCGCTGCCCGACGCCGACTACGACCTCGCCTGGCAGCGCCTGATGCAAAGCGACACGATTCACGGCCTGGGCGCGTCCATCGACGGCCGGCTCGTCGGCATCACGCACTACCTGTTCCATGCAAGCAGCTGGTCGGCCGACGTGTGCTACCTGCAAGACCTGTTCGTCGATGCCGAGGTTCGCGGCCAAGGCGTGGCGCGTGCGCTGATTGGCGGCGTCGCCGACGCGGCAACCGCGCGCGGCGCGCCCAAGCTCTATTGGCTGACGCACCAAGACAACGCCACGGCGCGTGCGCTCTACGACAAGGTCGCCGCGCACCGCGGCTTCATCCG
>JANOLA010000416.1:0-8430 GCA_031419535.1 Burkholderiales bacterium
GGGGGTGCGCCCCCCGGGGGGCTCGCGCGGGCCCCCCCCCCCCGACCTGCGCACAAAGAAGAGGTTGCCAGCGAAGGGCAGCAGCGGGACAACATCCGACCCATCCAATACCCGAACGCGCGTGTGATTCATTTCAGAACCACCCGCGGGTCAGCGAGTTTGTACAGCACGTCGGTCACCAGATTCACGAACATCGTGATCACGGCGATGTAGATCGTGACCGCTTGAATGACCGGGTAGTCGCTGCGGTTCACGGCGAGCAGCACTTCGCGCCCCAGCCCGGGTATCGAGAAGAAGGTTTCGATCAGGAACGAACCGACAAAGATTCCCGGCAGCGCGACCGACACGTTGGTCAGGATCGGAATCAGCGCATTGCGCAGCACATGCTTGAGCAGGATCGTGCGCTCGGTCAGCCCCTTCGCGCGCGCGGTGCGCACATAGTCCTGGCCGATTTCATCCAGAAAAAACGTGCGGTACAGGCGCATCTGCGGCGCCAGCCCGACCAGCACCGCCAGCAGCACCGGCAGCGGCGTGTAGACCAGCAGATTGGTGAGCGTGCTGTCGCTCCAGCCTTGCACCGGGAACCAGCCGAGCTGGAACGCGAACAGGTACTGGCCGACGATCACGTAAACGAGGAACGAAATCGACAGCGCGACCGTGGTGATGACCATCAGCGCACGGTCGGTGAGCGAGCCACGCACCGCTGCCACGGCCATCGCGAACGGAATCGCCAGCAGCACGTCGAGCAGCAGGATCGGCACCATCACCGTCAGCGTGGCGGGAAGGCGCGTCATGAACAGGTTCGCGACCGACTCGTTCGTCGCCCAACTCTTGCCCCACTCGAACGTAACGATCTGCTTGAAGAAGATCGCCAACTGCTCCCACACCGGTTGGTTCAAGCCGAGCTGGTCGCGAATGGCTTGAATCTGCTCGGGCGACGCGTTCAGGCCGCCGAGGATTTCCGCCGGGTCGCCGCCGAAGTACTTGAACAGGAAGAACACCAGCAGCACGACGCCGATCAGCGTCGGGATCATTTGCCAGAGGCGCCGGATCAGGTAGGCGGCCATGCGGTGGGTGGGCTGCGGGTGGCTTGTTTGAAGAGCTTGGGAGGAAGGCGCTGGGACAGGCGCTGCGCAGTCTACGCGACGCGGGTTCGCACGCTCACCCGAATTTGCCCTTGCCCGAGGCCAAGCGGCCGCTGCGGCCGCATGGCCGAGCAAAGACCTAGACTTGCGCCTCGGGCCGATGAACGCTGGAGCAAGGAGCGAGTGTGAGTACAGCGGTGAGTACAGCGGTGAGCACAGCGGTGAGCATGACGGTGACCCCAGCGCCGCGCCGAGGGCGCACATGGATCGCGGGCTGGGCTGTTGCCCTCGCCGCAGCGTTGCTAGCGACGCTCGCCGCAGCGCAGGCGCAGGCCCCCGCCACGGGCCACGCAACAAGCCAAGCAAAGGGCCAGAAAGTGCTGCGCTACGCCTTCCCGGTGGCGGAGACGGGCTTCGACCCGGCGCAGGTGAGCGACCTCTACTCGCGCATCGTCACCGCCGGCATCTTCGAGGGTCTGCTCGCCTTCGACTTCCTGGCGCGGCCGTTCCAGATGAAGCCGCTGACCGCCGAGGCGATGCCGGACATCTCGCCCGACTTCACGAGCTTCACGTTTCGCATCAAGCGAGGCATCCACTTCGCCGACGACCCGGCGTTCAATGGCACACAGCGCGAGCTGACGGCGGCGGACTTCGTGTACGCGATCAAGCGCCACTACGACCCGCGCTGGAAGAGCCCGAACCTGTACCTGCTGGAAAACGCGCGGCTGCTGGGCCTGACCGAGTTGCGCAAGAAGTCCCTTGAAGCGAAGACGCCGTTCCCCTATGACGTTGAAGTCGAAGGCGTGCGCGCGCTGGACCGCTACACGCTGCAATTCCGTCTCGCCGAACCTTCGCCGCGCTTTCATCAGCAGGTGCTCACCGACAGCTCGGCGTTCGGTGCGATGGCGCGCGAAGTGGTGGAGTCTTACGGCGAAAGGATCATGGAGCACCCGGTGGGCACCGGGCCATTTCGTCTGGGCGAATGGCGGCGCAGCTCGCGCATCGTGCTGGAGCGCAACCCGCACTACCGCGAGGTGTTCTACGACGAGCGCCCGAACCCGGACGACGCCCAAGCGGTCGCGATCGCCAAGCAGATGCAAGGCAAGCGCATGCCGATGCTGGACCGTGTCGAGATCGCGATCATCGAAGAAACGCAGCCGCGCTGGCTCTCCTTTCTGAACGCGCAAAGCGATTTCCTGGACCGTCTGCCCAACGAGTTTGCGAACGTCGCGATCCCGAACAACAAACTCGCGCCGAACCTGGCCAAGCAGGGCATCAAGATGGACCAGGCACCGCTGGTGGATTCGACGCTGGTGCTGTTCAACCAGGAGAACCCGGTCGTCGGCGGCAGCGGGGCGACCAAGGTGGCGCTGCGGCGGGCCATTGCGCTGGCGTACAACAGCGATGAAGAAATCCGCCTCGTGCGCAAGAACCAGGCGGTGCGCGCGCAAGGGCCGATCGCACCACTCGCGTTCGGCTACGACGCCAACTTCAAGACCGAAATGAGCGACCACGACGTGGCCCGCGCCAAGGCGTTGCTCGACCTGCACGGCTACCTGGACCGCAACGGCGACGGCTGGCGCGAACAGCCCGATGGCGCTGCGCTCACGCTCGAATACGCGACGCAGCCCGACCAACTGAGCCGCCAACTCGCCGAACTTTGGCAAAAGAGCATGAAGGGCGTGGGCCTGCGCATCGATTTCAAGAGCGCGAAGTGGCCCGAGAACCTGAAAGCCTCGCGCTCGGGCAAGCTGATGATGTGGGGCGTGGGCTGGCTCGCCGCCAGCCCTGACGGCGACACCTTTCTGGCACTCGGCTACGGCCCGAACAAGGGGCAAGCGAACCACTCGCGCTTCGACCTGCCGGCGTTCAACGATCTCTACATCAAACAGAACAAGATGCCCGACGGCCCCGAGCGCCAGAAGGTGATGCAAGACGCCGCCAAGCTGATGGTCGCCTACGTGCCCTACAAGATCAGCGGCCACCGCATCGCCACCGACTTGATGCACCCCTGGGTCATCGGCTACAAGCGCAATCCGTTCATCCGCGAGTTCTGGAAGTTCGTGGATGTCGATCTGGATGTGCAGCGCAAGGAAATGAAGTGAAGCGCTGGGTCGCCATCTTCACTGCGGCCTGGGCCATCGCCGGTGTTGTGGGGGCAGCCGATGGCGCGGCGCCGCGTGTGTTTCGCTATTCCTTCCCTGCGGCCGAGACCGGTTTCGATCCAGCCCAAATCAACGATACCTATTCACGCACCGTCACCGGCCACATCTTCGACGCCCTGTACCACTACGACTATCTGGCGCGGCCCTACCTCGTGCGCCCGAATGTCGCGACCGAGATGCCCGAAATCAGTGCCGACTTCAAGGTCTGGACGATTCGCATCAAGCCGGGCATCTACTTCGCCGACGACCCGGCGTTCAAGGGCAAGAAGCGCGAATTGGTGGCGCAGGACTTCGTTTACTCGTGGAAGCGCTTTTTCGACCCCGTCAACAAGAGCCCCGTCTATTCGGGTTTCAAAGAGCAGGGCGTGATCGGCGTTGATGCGCTGCGCCAGCGCGCGCTGCAAACCAAGGCGCCGTTCGACTATGACAGCGAGGTCGAAGGCATTCGTGCCCTGGACCGCTACACCGTGCAGTTCAAGCTGGACACGCCGCGCCCGCGCTTCATCTACTACTTGTCGGGGGGCGACCTGTACGGCGCGGTGGCGCGCGAGGTGGTGGAGTTCTACGGCGACAAGATCATGGAACACCCGGTGGGCACGGGGCCGTTCATGCTCAAGCAATGGCGGCGCAGTTCGCTGATCGTGCTGGAGCGAAACCCGGGGTTTCGCGAGACTTACTTCGACGCCAAACCGAACGCCGACGACGTTGACGGTCAGGCGATGCTGGCGCGCTTCAAGAACCGTCGCTTGCCGATGGTGGACCGGGTCGAGGTCAGCATCATCGAGGTGAGCCAGCCGCGCTGGCTGGCGTTCCTGAACGAGCAGTTCGATCTGCTGGCGGTACCGTTGGAGTTCTCCGGCGTCGCCGCGCCCAAAGGCAAACTCGCGCCGAATCTGGCCAAGCGCGGCGTGGGCCTGCACCGCGTTGTCAATTCGGATCGGACGCTGTATTACTTCAACATGGACGACCCGCTGGTCGGCGGCTACACGCCGGAAAAAGTGGCGCTGCGCCGCGCCATCAGCCTGGCCACCGACGTGTCGCGCGAAATCAACCTGCTGCGCCGCGGCCAGGCGATTCCCGCGCAAACCGTGGTCTCGCCCGACACCTGGGGCTACGACCCGAACTACAAAAGCGAGAACAGCGACTACGACCCGGCACGCGCCAAGGCATTGCTCGACATGTACGGCTACGTGGATCGCGACGGCGACGGCTGGCGCGACCTGCCCGACGGCAAGCCACTGACGCTGCAATATGCGACCCAGCCCGACGAGTTGTCGCGCCAGTTCGACGAGCTGTGGAAGAAAAACATGGACGCCATTGGTCTGCGCCTGACCATGTTCAAAGGCCAATGGCCCGAGCAGTTGAAGATGGCGCGTGCCGGGCAGCTGATGATCTGGCAACTCGGCTACACCGCCGCCGACCCCGACGCGCAAGGTGCCTTGCAGCTTCTCTTTGGGCCCGGTGCAGGCGGGCAGAACCTGCCGCGCTTCAAGCATGCGCGCTTCGATCAAATTTACGAGCGCATGCAGGCCATGCCCGATGGCCCCGAGCGGCTGGCGCTGTTGCACGAAGCATTGAAGATCGTGACAGCGCTGGTTCCCCACAAGTACAACGTGCACCGCATCGTCACAGACCTGACGCAGCCGTGGCTGCACGGCTACCGCCGCCACCCGTTCAGCCGGCAGTTCTGGCAGTACGTCGACGTCGACCCGGCGTTGCGGCCAAAGGTGGACTGACGGCAGCGCCCAGCCATGCAGCGCCGTCATTGGCTCCAGGGCTCCGCCGCGTTGCTGGCCGCCGCGCCGCTGTCGCAGGCGCAGGCCGCCAGCGAACCGCGCAAACCCAACACCCTGCGCGTCGCCTTCAACGCCGCCGAAACCGGGTTCGATCCGCCGCAGATTAGCGACATCAATTCATTCACTGCGGCGGCAAGCATCTTCGAGTCGCCGCTGACCTACGACCACCTCGCGCGGCCGGTCAAGCTTCGCCCGCAAACCGCTGCCGCGATGCCCGAGGTCTCGGCCGACTTCACGAGCTTCACGGTGCGCATCCGCCCGGGAATCATCTTTGCCGACGACCCGGCGTTTCGCGGCAAGCGCCGTGAACTGGTCGCGCAGGATTACGTGTACAGCGTGAAGCGCTTCTACGACCCCAAACTCAACGCCGAGAACGTCTACCTCTTCGAAAACGCGAAGCTGCTCGGGCTGTCGGAGCAACGCGCTGCGGCGCGGCGCGACAAGACGCCCTTCGACTACGACCGTGAGGTTGAAGGCATTCGGGCGCTCGACCGCTACACGTTTCGGGTGCGCTTGGGCGCGCCGAACCCGCGCTTCGAATACCTGCTCGCGAACACATCGATGGGCGCGGTGGCGCGCGAAGTGGTGGAGAAGTATGGCGATAACATCGCTGCGCACCCGGTAGGCACGGGCCCATTCAAACTTGGCGCATGGCGCCGCGCCTCGCGCATCGAACTCGTGCGCAACCCGGCGTTTCGCGAGCAGTTCTTCGAGGGTGTTCCTGCCGTTGGAGACGTTGAAGCGCAGCGTGTTGCCACCGAGCTCCATGGCAAGCGCCTGCCGCTGCTGGATCGCATCGAGATCAGCGTCATCACGGAAGACCAGCCGCGCTGGCTCGCGTTTGTGGAGGGCGCGCTCGACTTGGTCGAGCTGCCCAACGAGTTCGTGCCGATCGCCGTGCCCAACGACAGGCTCGCGCCGCACCTGGCTCGCAAGGGCGTGCGGCTGCAACGCGCGATGCAGGCCGACATGTCGATGACCTACTTCAACATGGACGATGCGCTGGTGGGCGGCAATGCGCCCGACAAGGTGGCCTTGCGCCGCGCCGTCGCGCTGGCCTACGACGGTGCGCAGGCGAATCTGCTGTTGCGCCACGGCCAGGCGATCCTGGCACAGTCCACGCTCACGCCGTTCACCTCCGGGTACTCCGAGGCCTACCGCAGCGAAATGAGCAAACACAGCCGCGCCGAGGCGATGGCGCTGCTCGACGTGTTCGGTTATGTCGATTCAAACGGCGACGGTTGGCGCGAGTTGCCCGGCGGCGCGCCGCTCGTGCTGCGCCGGGCGTCGTTGCCTGACCAGCGCTCGCGCCGGCAGAACGAGGTCTGGCGCAAGTACCTCGCCGCGGTGGGCGTGCGCATGGAATTCGACATCGCGACCTGGCCCGACCTGTTGAAGAAGGCGCGTGCCGGCGCACTGATGATGTGGAGCTTCATCTGGACCGCCGGGTCGCCCGACGGCGGCTTTTTTCTGGGCATCGGCTACGGCCCGAACGCGAGTGAATCGAACGACGCGCACTTTTCCCTGCCCGAGTTTGACCGCCTGTTCGAGCGCCAAAACGTCTTGCCCGACGGGCCGCAGCGTGACGAACTGATGCGCCAGGCGAAGAACCTGCTCGTCGCCTACATGCCCTACAAGGTGCACGCCCACAACATCGTCAGCGACTTGCAGCAGCCGTGGGTGCGCGGCCATTGGCGCCACCCGTTCATGCGTGACATCTGGCGTTACGTGGGCGTCGAGGCGCCGCTCGCGTAGAGTGGGCTTGTGCCTCTGCCCAGAACGTCTTCCATGCCCCTGCCCGAACCCCAAATCCTGCGCTACACGCGCTGGCTCGAACGCAAACGCGGCCTGACGTTCGACCCGACCACGACGACCGGCTACGACGAACTCTGGCGTTGGTCGGTGGCTGACTTGCCGGCATTCTGGGACTCGATCTGGCACTACTTCGACGTTCAGTCGCCCACGCCGTACTCTCAGGTGCTGGTCGATGAGGTGATGCCCGGCGCGAAGTGGTTTCCCGGCGCGCAGGTGAACTACGCCGCGCAGGTGCTGCGCCATGTGGACGCCGCGCACGCGGCCGGCCACCCGGCGATCGTGTTTCAGAGCGAGCGCCTGCGCGAACGCGGCCAGATGCAGGAGCTTTCCTGGCCCGAACTGCAGCGCCAGGTCGGCGCCTTGGCCGCCGCGCTCAAGCGCATGGGCGTCGTGCCTGGCGACCGCGTCTGCGCCTACCTGCCCAACGTGCCGCAGACGGTGGTCGCCTTCCTGGCCTGTGCAAGCGTCGGCGCGGTGTGGTCGGTGTGTTCGCCCGACATGGGGCCGGTGGCGGTGCTCGACCGCTTTGTCCAGATCGAGCCCAAGGTGTTGATCGGCTGCGACGGTTATGTCTATGGCGGCGTGGCGCACGACCGGCAGGCCTTGCTGCTGGAGTTGCTCGCTGTACTGCCGAGCGTGCGTGACGTGGTGCTGCTTCGTTATCTCGACGCCCAGTCCGATCCGGCGCGCTTCGGCAATGCGCAGCGTGGCACCCATGATTTCGACACGCTCGCCTCCAGCAGCGAAAGCGCCGCGCCGACCTGGCTACCCTTCGACCACCCGCTCTGGGTCGTGTATTCGAGCGGCACCACCGGCCTGCCCAAGGCCATCGTGCACGGCCACGGCGGCGTGATGCTCGAGACGCTGAAGGGAGCCAGCCTGCACAACAACCTCGGCTCCAGCGTCGACACCGGCGAGCGCTTCCACTGGTACAGCTCCACCGGCTGGATCATGTGGAACCTGCAGGCCGGCGTGCTGCTGAACGGCACCACGGTGTGCATGGTCGACAGCAACCCCACCGGCCGCGCGGGCGAAGCCGACTGGAACCTGCTGTGGCGCTTTGCCGCGCAGTAGCGCGCGACCTTCTTCGGCGCCGGCGCGGCGTTCTATGCGAATTGTTTGAAGGCCGACATTCGTCCGGCGGATGCGGCCGACCTCTCCAAGCTGCGCGCGATCGGCTCGACCGGCTCGCCGCTGGCGATCGAGTGTTATCGCTGGATCTGGGAGCGCTTGCCCAAGGTCGATGGCCAACCGATCTGGCTCGCGCCGATCTCCGGCGGCACCGATTTCGCGGGTGCGTTCGTCGGCGGACTCGTGACGCTGCCCGTCGTCGAAGGCGAAATGCAATGCCGCTGCCTCGGTGCTGCGGTGGAAGCGTGGAGCGAACCCGATGCGAAGGGCCGCGGCCGGGCGCTGGTCGACGAAGTGGGCGAGCTCGTCTGCACCAGGCCGATGCCGTCGATGCCGCTTTACTTCTGGGGCGACGCCGACAAGCGCCGCTACCTCGACAGCTACTTCGACATGTACCCGGATGTCTGGCGCCACGGCGACTGGATTCGCATCACGCCG
>JANOLA010000417.1:0-4453 GCA_031419535.1 Burkholderiales bacterium
CGTCAAGCCGAGCCTCGTGATGAAAGGCGGCTTCATCGCCGCAGCGGCGATGGGCGATGCCAACGCGAGCATCCCGACGCCGCAGCCGGTGCATTACCGGCCGATGTTCGGCGCGTTCGGCGGTGCGCTCACGCGCTCGTCACTCAGCTTCGTCAGCCAGGCCGCGCTCGCATCCGGCGTGGCCAAGGGCTACGGCTTGCACAAGCCCCTGGCGGCGGTGAAGGCGTGCCGCAGCGTGAAGAAGGCCGACATGGTGCACAACCACTATCTGCCCGTGATGCAGATCGACGCGCAGACCTACGAGGTGCGCGCCGACGGCCAGTTGCTCACCTGCGAGCCGGCCAAGGTGCTGCCGATGGCGCAGCGCTATTTTCTCTTCTGAGTGTGCTCGCGCAGCCAGCGCGCGAACGTGGCTTCGTCCATTTGGCCCGAGGCGACGGCGAGCATCGTCAGCGTGGCATCGGCCTGCGAGGCAGTCAGGCGATAGCCGTTGAGAACCAGAAACAGACCGACGGCGAGGAAGGCGGCGCGCTTGTTGCCGTCGACGAAGGCGTGGTTCTTGGCCAGGCCCACGCCGTACGCGGCGGCCAGGTCCCAGACTTCAGGACTGCCGTAGGCGACCAAGTTGAGCGGTCGTGCGAGCGCGGACTCGAGCAGACCTTCGTCGCGCAAGCCGCTCGCGCCACCGTGAGTGGCCAAGCTCTCGTCGTGCAGCAGATCGAGTGCGCGCCGGTCGATCCAGTGCCATTGGACCGGGCGGGTGGCCGGCGGGTCACCCGCCTTGCGGCCGCTTCCGGCCTTGCGCGTGGCGTTCACTTGGCCAGCTGGTGGAAGGTGTCGCGGTTCTCACGCATGAACTCTCGGCCGGCTTCGATCTGGTCTTCGAGTGTCGGGTCGTACGGCGTCAACATCACCCCATTGGCCGCATCGGTGACGTACAGCGTGTCGCCCTTTTCCACTTTCAAACGCGCCAACACTTCCTTGGGCAGGATCACGCCGACCGAGTTGCCGATCTGGGTGAGTTTGAGTGCGGTCATGACGGCTCCAGGCAAGTTATAACAGTTGTTATACTAAGCCAACTCCACCCCCTGCGCAAGCGCCATGCTGCACGTCAACAAACTTCTCCCGCAAGGTCGTGGGCTCGCTCAGGCGCTGGTGCGCCGCGCCGCGAGTGTCGAGCTCGACTGGGACACACGAAGCAAGAGCCGCTTCGACGCGACCGACAGCACCGGCCGCCACATCGGCGTGTTCCTGGCGCGCGGCCAGGTGCTGCGCGGCGGCGACGTGCTGGTGGCCGAAGACGGCTCGATGCTGCGCGTGATCGCCGCGCCGCAGCCGGTGCTGCGCATCGCCGCGTGTGCCGAACACGGCACGCCGCTCGATTTGCCGCGCGCCGCGTACCACCTGGGCAATCGCCATGTTTCGCTCGAGGTTCAGGCGGCGCACTTGCAGATCGAGCCCGATCCGGTGCTCGCCGACATGCTGCGGGCGATGCACTTGACCGTGACGGAAGTGAATGCGTCGTTCGAGCCCGAAGGCGGGGCTTACGCGCAAGGCGGCACAGCGCACGGCCACGATCACAGCCACGCGCATGAACCTGTCAGCGCCGCTACGCCAGCCCAGCCGGTTCATCAACACGGCCCGGGCTGCGGCCACGATCATCACGGCGATCACAAACACGAGCATTGATGTCGATCGCCCCTTCGTCTCTGCTGCAACTGCTCTGGCTCGCCTCGCCGGCGCTGCCGGTCGGCGGCTTCAGCTATTCGGAAGGGCTGGAGGCGGCGATCGAATCGGGCAGCGTTCACGATGACGCCAGCGCCTCGGATTGGTTGCTCGATCAGCTTCATCTCGGCCTGGGCCGCGGCGAATTGCCGCTGCTCGCACAGGCGTTCGGTGCCTGGGTGGATCACGATGCCGCGCGAATCGCGCAACTCAACACCTGGGCATTCGCGACGCGCGAGACCAGCGAGCTGCGGCGCCAGGCGGCGCAGATGGGGCGCTCGATGCTCGACTGGCTGAAGCAACACGCGCCCGGCGATGCGCGCCTGGCGACACTCGCGCAACTGCAACCCGCGCCGGCCTGGCCGCTGGTCTTCGCGCTCGCCGCGGTGCATGGCGGCGCGAATGCGCGCGATACCTTGCTTGCGTTCGGCTTCGGCTGGGCCGAGAACATGGTGCAGGCCGCGCTGAAAGCCGTGCCGCTCGGTCAAAGCGCGGGGCAGCGGGTGTTGCGCGCGCTCGCTGCCGCGCTGCCCGAGGTGGTTGAAGCCGCGCTCGCCTTGCCGGATACCGAACGCCAGGCGTTCACGCCGATGCTGGCCATCCTCTCGTCGCAACACGAAACTCAATACTCGAGGCTGTTTCGCTCATGAGCACACCGCTGCACACAATCGCCAACCGCAGCAAGAAGCTGCCGCCGCTGCGCGTGGGCGTCGGCGGCCCGGTCGGCTCGGGCAAGACGACGCTCGTTGAAAAACTCTGCAAGGCGATGCGCGAGCGCTGGGACCTGGTGGTCGTCACGAACGACATCTACACCAAGGAAGACCAGCGCCTGCTCACCGTGTCCGGCGCGCTGGCGCCGGAGCGCATCATGGGCGTGGAAACCGGCGGCTGCCCGCACACGGCGATCCGCGAAGACGCGAGCATCAACCTCGAGGCGGTGGACCGCATGCTGGAGAAGTTTCCGAACGCCGACATCGTGTTCATCGAGTCGGGCGGCGACAACCTCGCGGCCACCTTCAGCCCCGAGTTGTCGGACCTGACGCTCTATGTGATCGACGTCGCCGGCGGCGAGAAAATCCCGCGCAAGGGCGGCCCGGGAATCACCAAGAGCGACCTGTTCGTGATCAACAAGACCGACCTCGCGCCGCATGTCGGCGCCGATCTCGCCGTGATGGAGGCCGACACCCGGCGCATGCGCCCGCTGCACGCAAGCACGCGACCCTATGTGATGACGAACCTGCGCACCAACGACGGCGTGGCGCAGGTGGTGCGGTTCATCGAAACGCGCGGCTTGCTGCAAGGTGCGGGGTAGGGGCCCGCGCCGCTGAACGGGCTGCGGCAGCTCCATGTTCCCCGGCCTCAGCACCGCCTACTGGCTCACGCTGCACGGCCTCGTGACCGTGCTCGCGGTGCTGCTGTATGTCATCACGTCGCGGTTGCTGCAACAGCGCCGCCATCCGAGTGCGGCGATCGCCTGGGTGCTGTTCATTCTGCTGATGCCCTATCTTGCGCTGCCGGCGTTCCTGACCTTCGGCTCGCGCAAACTGGCGCGCCCGCGTGGCAGCGTCGCGGCGGCGTCGCCGGTGCCGACCACGGCGCGCTCATGGCCGGCGCGAACCGCGGTGGCGCTCGGCCAGCCCGAGCCGGCGCCGTACCACTCGCTGCATTTGCACGCCGGCGGCAGCGATGCGCTGGCGGCGCTTTGGCAGGTGATCGACGGCGCCGTGCATTCGATCGACGTCTGCACCTTCATCCTGGGCAACGACGCGCTCGGCTCGAGGGTCGTCGAGCGCCTGGCGGCGAAGGCGAGAGCCGGCGTGAGGGTGCGTCTGTTGCTCGACGGGATGGGGCGCTGGATCGGCGGCCGGCCGGACCTGAAGCCGCTCGCCGCGGCCGGTGTGGAGCTGACGCTGTTCGTCCCGCCGCTGCACTCGCCGCTGAAGGGCCGCACCAACCTGCGCAACCATCGCAAGCTGCTCATCGCCGACGCCGCTCACACCGGCCGGCGCCTGTGGTGCGGCGGGCGCAACCTGGCCGGCGTGTACTTCGAAGGGTCGGCGCACGAGCCGGCGTGGCACGACCTGAGCTTCGACCTGCACGGCGAGCTGGTGCTGCAGGCGGCCGCGCTGTTCGAGCACGACTGGGCGTTTGCGAACGGGCGCAAGGCGCCAGCAGCCGATGCGGCGCTGCCGGGGTTGCCCGAGCCGCCGGCACCGAGCGCGCCGCGTGCCCAACTCGTCGCGTCGGGCCCGGACCAGGTGGACGACACCGTGCACGCGCTGCTCATCAGCGCCGCCTACCGCGCCGGGCGCCGCTTGCAACTGGTGAGCCCGTACTTCGTTCCCGACGCCGCGCTGTTGACGGCGCTGTGCCTCGCGGCGCGGCGCGGCGTCGTTGTCGACCTGCTGCTGCCGAAGCGCTCCAACCACCGCATGTCAGACCTGGCACGGCGCCGCGCGCTGCGCGCGCTTGCCGAAGCGGGCGGCCGGGTCTGGCTCACGCCGCACATGCAGCACGCCAAGCTCGCGGTGATCGACGATGTGGTGGCCTACACCGGTTCGGCGAACCTCGACAGCCGCAGCCTGTTCCTCAACTACGAACTGATGTTTGCGTTTCAGGAGCTCGACGCCGTGAGCGCCTGCGCGGCGTGGTTCGAACATGAACGCAGCCAGGCCGCGCGGCACCTGCCGCCACACCCCGGCCTGTGGGGCGACCTGGCCGATGGCCT
>JANOLA010000418.1:0-1873 GCA_031419535.1 Burkholderiales bacterium
CGCTCGAGCAAGAGCTTGCCATCAAGCAAGAGGCTTCGCGACGCGGCGTGCTCGTGATGGGCCCGGACTGCGGCACCGCCATCATCGGCGGCGTGCCTCTGGGCTTTGCGAACAATGTGCGGCGCGGTGGCATCGGCCTGGTCGCGGCCTCGGGCACCGGCTTGCAGGAAGTGACGACGCAGATCCACCGCATGGGCGGCGGCGTGAGCCACGCCATCGGCACTGGCGGGCGCGACCTGAACGCGAAAATCGGCGCGGTGACAATGTTGCAAGGCATCGAATTGCTCGCCAACGACCCCGGCACGAAAGTCATCGCCATCGTCTCCAAGCCGCCCGCGCCCGAGGTCGCCACGAAAGTGCTGGCCGCGTTGCAAGCAGCGCGCAAGCCCGCCGTGGTGTTGTTCCTGGGCAGCGCGCTTCAAGTCCCGGCCGGGCAGCGCCACCCCATTCGCACGGTGCAGACGCTGGTCGATTGCGCCGCGGCAGCGGTAGAGCTCGCAGGCGTCAAGCTTATGGCGCCACATCACTACGCGATTCCTCGCAAACCCACGTTCGCCGCGTCGCAGAAGTACCTGCGCGCCCTGTATTCCGGTGGCACGTTCGCCTACGAGGCACAGATCGTCTGGGCGAAATCGTGGCTCGATGTTCGCTCTAACGTCCCTCTCAAGGCGACACTCGCGCTGCCCGATGCGCGCAAGGCGAGCCTGGGCCACACGGCACTCGACCTCGGCGACGACGCCTTCACCGTCGGCCGCCCGCACCCGATGATCGACCAGACGGCGCGCATCGAGCGGCTGCTGCAGGAGGCGGCCGACCCGTCGGTGCGCGTGATCGTGATCGACGTCGTGATCGGCTGGGGCGCGCACCCCGACCCCGCGGGTGAACTGGCGATTGCCGTCGCGCAGGCCAAGCGCAGCGCCGCCAAAGCCGGGCGCGAGCTCGCCGTGATCGGCTTCGTGTGCGGCACCGAGCTCGACCCGCAGGTGCTCGCCAAACAGGAGGCGACGCTGCGCGCGGTGGGCATGGTGCTCGCGGGCAACAGCGCAAACGCGGCTTGGCTCGCCGGAGAATGGGTGCAATGAGCGCCGCAGCTATCCAACCCGACTCGGCGGCGCCGCGCCGCCGAAGAGTCGTCGTCGCGCTCGGCGGCAACGCCGCGTATCCGCCCACGATCAAGGGCACGGCGCCCGAACAACTAACGTTGATGCGCGGCGTGTGCCAGCACTTCGTCGAGATCATCCGCGCCGGCTGGCAGCTCGTGCTGACGCATGGCAACGGCCCGGTCGTCGGCAACATCCTGTACCGCATGGCGCGCACCGCCGACGAGATCCCTGCCATGCCGATGGACGTGTGCGTCGCGCACTCGCAAGGCGGCATGGGCTACATGCTGCAGCAGAGTTTTGCGAACGTGCTGGTCGACAACGGCATGGACATCGTGGTGTCGTGCATCGTCACCGAAGTCGAGGTGAACGAAGACGACCCGGCGTTCCAGAACCCCACCAAGCCGGTGGGCAAGTTCTACAGCGAGGCCGACGCCAAACAGCTGGCCGCGAGCACCGGCTGGACCTTCGCCGAAGACTCGGGCCGCGGCTGGCGCCGCATCGTTCCGAGCCCGAAGCCGCGCAAGATCCTCGACCTGAAATCGGTCGATGCCTTGCTGGATGCCGGCGTGATCCCGGTGGCGTGCGGCGGCGGCGGCATTCCGGTGTTGCTGGGCGCCGATGGCCACTGGAACGGCGTCGCCGCGGTGATCGACAAAGACCTGACGAGCGCGATGCTCGCCGCGCACCTGCACGCCGACGCGCTGATCATGCTCACCGGTGTCGAGCGTGTGGCGCTCGACTTCAACCAGCCCAGCCAGCGTTGGCTCGAC
>JANOLA010000419.1:0-5478 GCA_031419535.1 Burkholderiales bacterium
GAGGCGCAGCGCATCGAACACGACGTGAAGCGCCTGGCCGATCGCGCGGCGTTGAAGGCGTGGCTCAAGCACATCAAGGTGCAGAGCCGGAGCAGCATCGATACGGCCTTCGACGACCTGTTCGACTCCTTCGACGAGACCCGCTGAGGCCCCGCTCAGGCATGCCCGACACGCTGACGCAGCACGACCTTGCCGGCATGCGCCTCGCGCTCGACCAGGCGCAAAACGCCTGGCTCGTCGGCGAAGTGCCGGTGGGCGCCGTGATCGTGCGCGAGACACCCGCGGGCCGCCAGGTGCTGGCCACGGGCTACAACCGGCCGATCACCGGGCACGACCCGACCGCGCACGCCGAGATCGTGGCGCTGCGCCATGCGGCCACGCTGCTGGGCAACTACCGGTTGCCGGAGTGCGAGCTGTACGTGACGCTCGAACCCTGCGCGATGTGCGCGATGGCGCTGCTGCACGCACGCTTCAAGCGCGTCGTATTCGGTGCGCGAGACCCGAAGACGGGCGCCGCGGGCTCGGTGCTGAACTTGTTCGACGTGAAGCAGCTCAACCACCACACCGAGCTGGTGGGCGGCGTGCTCGAGTCCGAATGCGGCGCTTTGCTCAGCTCGTTTTTCGAAGAGCGGCGCGAGCAGTTTCGGCAACGCCGAGCGAACGCCGCCGAGGCGGCGGCGCCGGCCGAACCGCCCTTCGATCTGCCGGTTGCACCCATTCCCACGGGCGAGGCGATCGAGATCGAACCCAGTTCGCTCGAGCCCTGAACCTCCCGAATCGACGGCCCAACCCATGACTCTGCTCAACCTGTTCACGCCCGCCGGTGTGCTGCTCAACGCCAAAGGCGTGCGCCTTGCGGCGAAGCGCCTCACCGCGTTGGGCTTCGAGGTGTGCATCGACGAATCGGCGCTGCTCAAGCACCAGCGCTTCGGCGGCGACGACGACGTGCGCCTCGCGGCGATCCACCGCGTGGCGAAACTCGCACCGAGCATCGCTCTGGCCACGCGCGGCGGATACGGGCTGACGCGGCTGCTCGATCGCATCGACTGGAAACTGCTCGCGCGCAGTGTCGCGCAGGGCACACGCTGGGTCGGGCACAGCGACGTGACGACGCTGCATCTGGGGCTGCTCGCGCACGCCAAGACGCCGGGCACCGTGGGCTGGGCCGGGCCGCTCGCGGTGGAAGACTTCGGGCGCGATGTGATCGACGATGTGACCCAGGCGTGTTTTCTGGAAGCGATGGGTGGCGAGCTGGAAGCGGTGGGCTTTCGCAGCGAAGCCGGATTCGATGGCCTTGATGTGACGGGCCTGCTCTGGGGTGGCAACCTGAGCATGGTGTGTTCGATGATCGGCACGCGCCATTGGCCGAATGTGAGGGGCGGCGTGTTGTTCCTCGAAGACGTGAACGAGCACCCGTACCGCATCGAGCGTTGCCTGCTGCAGTTGCACCAGGCGGGAATCCTTGGCGCGCAGAAAGCGGTGATCCTGGGCGCATTCAACAACTACAAGAAGTCGCCGCTGGATCGCGGCTTTACGTTGAAGTCCGCCGTTGCGCACTTGCGATCGGTCAGCAAGGTGCCCATCCTCACCGGCCTGCCGTTCGGCCACGTGCCCACCAAAGTGAGTTTGCCCGTCGGCGCGCGCGTGCAGCTGCTCGTGGACGGGCGCAACGCGTTCATTGGCTGGTGAATCGGCAAGTGAGTCGCTCGGCATCGTGGAAAATGATTCCATGACTCGCGAACCCGATCTGTTCGACCCACCGCCACCCGGCGACGACGCCGTGGCACTGGCGCAGTACGCCGAACGCGCCTACCTCGAATATGCGCTGAGCGTCGTGAAAGGCCGCGCGCTGCCCGATGTGTGCGATGGGCAAAAGCCGGTGCAGCGGCGCATCCTCTACTCGATGCAGCGCATGGGCCTGAGCTTCGGCGCGGGCGGCGGTGCGCGTCCGGTGAAGAGCGCGCGCGTCGTGGGCGACGTGCTGGGCCGCTTTCACCCGCACGGCGACCTGGCGGCCTACGAGGCGCTGGTGCGCATGGCGCAAGACTTTTCGCAGCGCTATCCGCTGATCGACGGGCAAGGCAACTTCGGCTCGCGCGATGGCGACGGTGCCGCGGCGATGCGCTACACCGAGGCGCGGCTGGCGCCGATCACGCGGCTGCTGCTCGATGAGATCGACGAGGGCACGGTCGATTTCATTCCCAACTACGACGGCTCGACCGAGGAGCCTCGGCTCCTGCCGGCACGCCTGCCGTTCGTGCTGCTCAATGGCGCGAGCGGCATTGCGGTGGGCCTGGCCACCGAAATCCCTTCGCACAACCTGCGCGAAATCGCGGCCGCCGCGGTGGCGCTGCTGAAGGACGACAAGCTCGACGATGAAGCGTTCGCCGCGCTGATCCCGGGGCCGGACTACCCCGGCGGCGGCCAGATCATCAGCAGCACGGCCGAGATTCGCGCCGCCTACGCCACGGGCCGCGGCAGCCTGAAGGTGCGTTGCAGCTGGAAGATCGAAGAGCTCGCGCGCGGCCAGTGGCAGTTGATCGTCACCGAGTTGCCGCCCGGAGCGAGCGCGCAGAAGGTGCTCGAAGAAATCGAGGAGCTGACCAATCCGAAGGTCAAACTCGGCAAGAAGGCGCTGTCGGTCGAGCAGGTGCAACTCAAGACGACGGTGCTGGCCGTGCTCGACGCGGTGCGCGACGAGTCGAGCCGCGACGCGCCGGTGCGCCTCGTGTTCGAGCCCAAGACGGGCCGCATCGAGCAGCAGGAATTGGTGAATGTCCTGCTCGCGCACACCAGCCTGGAGAACTCGGCGCCGATCAACCTGACGATGATCGGGGCCGATGGCAGGCCCACGCAGAAGAGCCTGCGCCAGATCGTCGACGAGTGGTTGCAGTTCCGCGTGCAGACGGTGCAGCGGCGCTCGCGGTTCCGGCTCGACAAGGTGCTGGCGCGCATCCATGTGCTCGAGGGGCGGCAGCTCGTGCTGCTCAACATCGACGAAGTGGTGCGCATCATCCGCGCCGCCGACGAGCCGAAGCCGGCATTGATGGCACGCTTCAAGCTGAGTTCCGCCCAAGCCGAAGACATCTTGGAGATTCGGCTGCGCCAACTGGCGCGGCTCGAGGCGTTTCGGATCGAACAGGAACTCAAGGAGTTGCGCTCCGACCAGGGCAAGCTCGAAGACATTCTGCGCAGTCCGGCGACCTTGAAACGCAGCGTCATCAAGGACATCGAAGCCGACGCGAAGCAGCACGGCGACGAGCGCCGCACGCTGATCCAGGAAGACAAGCGTGCCAGCGCCGAGGTGAAGATCGTCGACGAGCCGGTGACGGTGGTCGTGAGCATGAAGGGCTGGGTACGTGCGCTCAAGGGCCACGAGGTCGAGCCCGGCTCGCTGGCGTTCAAGGCGGGCGACGCGCTGTACGGCACGTTCGCATGCCGCAGCGTCGACGCGCTGCTGGTGTTCGGCAGCAACGGCCGCGTCTACTCGGTGAGCGTGAGTGTGTTGCCCGGCGGGCGCGGTGACGGCGTGGCGATCACGTCGCTGATCGACCTCGAATCCGGCACAGCACCTGCGCATTACGTGGCCGGCGCTTCGCAGCTGACCTTGATGCTCGCGGGCACCGGAGGCTTCGGCCTGCTCGCGCGCGTGGGTGACCTGGTGTCGCGGCAAAAGGGCGGCAAGGCGTTTCTCAGCCTCGAGGCGGACGAGAAGCTGCTGCCGCCGAGCTTGATTGGCGCGGCCGCGCAGGTGGCGTGTCTGTCGTTGAACGGGCGCCTGCTCGTGTTCGGCCTCGACGAAATCAAGCTTCAGCCCAACGGCGGACGGGGCTTGACGCTGATCGATCTGGACGCCGGCGACGCGCTCGTCAGCGTGGCTGCATTTTCAGCGGCGTTGCAGGTGTTGGGAACAGGCCGTGGAGGCAAGCCGAAGGACGAGGTCTTGAGCAGCGCTGGGCTGGCGCCATACGCTGGCAAGCGGGCACGCAAGGGGCGCAAGCAAGACGTGATGCAGAAGGCGCTGCGGGTGGTTGACGGTTTTCAGTGAGCACCGAACGATTCCGCATCGTGAAAAGCTCAATTGTTGCAGCGCGACAAAATTTCTCATTGTGAGGAGGCGTTTGCCGCATCATGAAATGACGCTGTTAACTTATTGATTCATTGATGGAAAATATTTAGTCTTCTATAAGACATAAGTCATCGGATTTCAAGTTTCGCGGCTACCCTTGCCGGACCGAATTTTCAACTCGCCAACCAACCCCACGGAGTCCGCATGACCCAACTGACCCGCGATCAACAAGTGGCCGCCCTCGAGAAAGACTGGGCGTCGAACCCGCGCTGGAAAGGCGTGAAACGCACCTACAACGCCGCCGATGTGGTGAAGCTGCGCGGCTCGCTGCCGATCGAGCACACGCTGGCCCGTCGCGGCGCGGAAAAGCTCTGGACGCTGGTGAACACCGAGCCGTTTGTGAACACGCTCGGCGCTCTCACCGGCAACCAGGCGCTGCAACAGGTGAAGGCCGGCCTGAAGGCGATTTACCTGTCTGGCTGGCAAGTCGCGGGCGACGCCAACTCGGCCGGTGAGATGTACCCGGACCAGTCGCTCTACCCCGTCAACTCGGTGCCGACGGTCGTGAAGCGCATCAACAACACGTTCCAGCGCGCTGACCAGATCCAATGGTCGGAAGGCAAGAACGACATCGACTTCTTCGCGCCCATCGTCGCCGACGCCGAGGCCGGCTTCGGCGGCGTGCTCAATGCGTTCGAGCTGATGAAGGCGATGATCGAGGCCGGCGCCGCGGGCGTGCACTTCGAGGACCAGCTGGCGTCGGTGAAAAAATGCGGCCACATGGGTGGCAAGGTGCTGGTGCCGACGCGCGAGGCGGTGGCGAAGCTGACCGCGGCGCGCCTGGCGGCGGATGTGATGGGCACGCCGACCCTCGTGATTGCACGCACCGACGCCGAAGCGGCGGACCTGGTGACGAGCGACGTCGATCCCATCGACAAACCGTTCATGACGGGCGAGCGCACCGTGGAAGGCTTCTACCGCAGCAAGCCGGGGCTGGAGCAGGCCGTGTCGCGCGGCCTGGCATATTCGGAAGTGGCAGACATGGTGTGGTGCGAGACCGGCAAGCCGGACCTCCCCTACGCCAAGGCCTTCGCCGACGCGATCCACAAAAAGTTCCCGGGCAAGCTGCTCGCCTACAACTGCAGCCCGAGCTTCAACTGGAAGAAGAACCTCGACGACGCCACCATCGCCAAGTTCCAGCGCGAGCTCGGCGCCATGGGCTACAAGTACCAGTTCATTACGCTGGCCGGCTTCCACGCGCTGAACTACTCGATGTTCAACCTGGCGCACGGCTACGCGCGCAACAACATGACCGCGTTCGTTGAGTTGCAAGAGGCCGAGTTCGCTGCGGCTGCGCACGGCTTCACCGCTGTCAAGCATCAACGTGAAGTGGGCACCGGCTACTTTGA
>JANOLA010000420.1:0-2904 GCA_031419535.1 Burkholderiales bacterium
TCGTGAAGCCGGGCGGCATGTGCTGGGTGATCATCACCGCCGGCGCATCGGCCGGCAGCCGCATCAACACTTCTTTCGTGGCCTCGGTGCCGCCGGTGGAGGCGCCGAGAAAGACGACTTTTTCGGTCGACAAGCGCCCCAGCGCCGTGGGCACGGGGCCAGCTTGGGCCGGGCCCGCGCCGGGACCCGGCTTCGCGCCAGCTGGCGCCTTGCGAATCGAGGCTTTCGAGGCGATGCGAATCTTGTTCGTGATGTCTTCGCCCAGCAGGCGCAGCCCGTCGGCGACGCCGATCTTCGGCTTGGAAACGAAGTCGATCGCACCCTGCATGTCGTCGCACTGTCGTCAGAACAAGTCCACCGAACCGCCGCTCGTCTCCGGCGCGGCACGCTGGGCCGCGGCGCGGTCTTGCGCTTGCAGCGCCTCGGTGTTGCCCGAGGCCAGGCGCTTCACCATCGCCTTGCCGCTGACCGGCATGAAACACACCTTGCGCGGGTAGATGTCGAGCACGTCTTTCGAAACCACGGGAATGCGTTCCGTCTTCAGATAGTGCATCACGAATTCGGTGTTGCGCTCGCCCACCTTGGAGGAGATCATGCCCCCGATCACCGCGCCACCGCCGAAGATCTTGGCTTCCATGCTGGCGCGCTGCGCGCCGAGCTTCATCATCTGGTTGATCAGCACTTCCATCGCGTACGAGCCGTAGCGCCCCGAGCCGTCGCCGCCGGGCAGCATGAAGTGGTTCAGTCCGCCGACTATCACGTTGCGGTCCCACAGACACGCAGCGATGCACGATCCCAACGTCGTCATGAGCAGCCCGCTCGGGCGCATCACCGAGCGCATCTGCTCGAGCACGCGGCGCTGCGTGGGCGGGTCGAAGTAGATCATCACATTGAGGCAGAACACGATGTCGAATGGCTCACCGAGCAACCAGCGCGGCGCCATCAGGTTGAACGGGCGGAACTCGACGAGGCGCCTCAGTTCAGGCTTGATCCGCATCAGCCCGGCATTGGCGCCGCTGCCGCGCAGAAAGAAGCGCTTCAACTGGTCCGGGCTCAGGCCGCGCGAATCGGCGTCGTGAATGTCTTTGTCGGCGGTGGCGAGCACCTTGGTGTCGATGTCGCTGCAAACGATCTCGACGTCGGCGTTCGCGCCCAGCGCGTCGATCACCGTCATCGCCAAGGAGTAAGGCTCCTGGCCGGTGGACGCCGCGTTGCATCACAGGCGCGTCGGTTGGTTCGCGCAGGCGCCGTGACAGACGGCTGTACACCATCGCCTGCTTGCCGGCATTCAGGTTGATGCCGGCACGCTTGTAGATGAGCTTGCGCACGCGTTCGAAGTCGGCGTCGGAGCGGCTCGATGAAACTTCCTTGGTCGCGGGGGCGTAGGGCATGGTTGTTCCTGTCGAAACAGCGTTGAGTGAAGACGCGACGCCAAGCGAATTCGCAAGCCGCGGCGCGCACTGAGAAATCGACATGCAGGCGCCGAGCTTGAACGTGACGCAGCTCACGGATCGCGGCAAGGCTAGAGATGAGGCCCCGAACAGCGCCCGCTTCACCCTGCTGATCGGCCTCAAGTTGCGCACCGGCGTCGGAACAATGGCTTAGGCCCACTCTTCGGTGCTCCTTCAAACATGGCCGACGCCGACGCACAAAACCGCAATCTGCCCGCCTCGCAGCGCAAGCTGCAAAAGGCCAGGGCCGATGGCCAGGTGCCGCGTTCGCGCGATCTCGGGCACTTTGCCGCGCTCGCTGCGGGCGGTCTCGGCCTGGCGCTGGTCTTGCCCGGCGTGGCCGGCTGGTTGCAGAACGTGCTGGGCAACGCATTGCGGCTGCGCTCCGGCGCGGCCAACGACCCGGCATTCATGACACAGCGCCTGGCCGAGTGGGCGCAGGTGTTGCTGACGGTCGCGGTGCCCACCGGCGCGCTGATGATGGCCGTGGCCTGCACGGCCAGCCTAGGTCTGGGCGGCTGGAACTGGACCTTGAAGCCGCTGGCGCCCAACTTCGGCAAGCTCAATCCGCTGACCGGCCTGCCGCGACTGTTCTCGCAGGCGCAATTCGTTGACGCGCTGAAGGCGAGTGCGCTCGCGCTGATCCTCGGTGCGATCGGTGCGTTCTACCTGCGTGGCCACGCGGACGAGTTTCCGGCGCTGCTCGCGCTGCCGCTGCCCGCGGCGCTGGGCCAGGCGGGCCAGACCGTGCTCGGCGGCGGGCTGCTGCTGGTGATCGCGCTCGCGCTGTTCGCGGCGATCGACGCGCCGCTGCAGCGCCACTGGCACGCGATGCGCCTGAAGATGAGCACGCAAGAGGCGCGCCAGGAATTCAAGGAAATGGAAGGCAGCCCCGAGATCAAGAACCGGGTCAAGGCGCGCATGCGCGAGATCGGCCGCCGCCGCATGCTCGCCGCCGTTCCCAAGGCCGACCTGGTGGTGATGAACCCGACCCACTACGCGGTGGCGCTGAAGTACGAAGAAACGCGCATGCGCGCGCCCACCGTGGTGGCGAAGGGCGTGGACCTGATGGCGCTGCGCATTCGCGACGCCGCGCGCGGCGCCGCGGTGCCGGTGCTCGAATCTCCCGTGCTGGCGCGCGCGCTGTATGCGCACGCCGAAGTGGACCGCGAAGTGCCGGCCGCGCTGTTTGCCGCCGTGGCCCAGGTGCTCGCCTACGTGTACCAGTTGCGCGCGGCGCTTGCCGGCCAGGGCGCGGTGCCGGGCGAGTTGCCCGCGCTCGACATTCCTGCCGAGCTTGACCCGCACTACGGGCGGGATGTTGCCGAACCGGGGTTGGCGCCATGACGCCGACGCAGTGGATCCCGGCGTGGGGGGGGGGGGGGGGGGGCGCGGCGGGGCAAACCCGCCACCCCGACGCGCACCCGCACCGCCCCCCCCACCCCCACCCCCC
>JANOLA010000421.1:0-3068 GCA_031419535.1 Burkholderiales bacterium
CGCCAGGCCCCGCAGCAGGCCGAGCAGCATGACGGCAGCGAACAGCAGCATCGCACCGACCACTAGGTAGCGGCCGAACTGCGCGATGCGCAATTCGAGCGGCGTCTTCGGTTCCTCGGCCGATTCCGTCAGGCGCGCGATGCTTCCCACTTCGGTGTGCGTTCCCGTCGCCGTGACCACCGCGCGCGCGCGGCCGGCCGTGATGTAGGTGCCCGAGAACACCATGTTGCGGCGATCCGCCAGGCTTGTGGCCTGCGGCAATGCGCTCAGGTTTTTCGCCACCGGCACCGACTCGCCGGTGAGCGCGGCCTCGGCGGCAGCGAGCGATGCGGCGTCGATCAGCCGCGCGTCGGCGCCGACCGCGTCGCCGGCGGCGAGCAGCACGATGTCGCCGGGCACCAACTCGCGCGCAGCAATGGCCTGCTCGTGGCCATCCCGCAGCACTCGCACCTGCAGCGCCGAGAGTCGGCGCAAAGCCGCCATGGAGCGCTCGGCGCGCCCTTCCTGGTAGGCGCCGATCAGCGCGTTGGCGAGCACGACGCCGAGGATCACCCCCGCGTCGCCAAAGTGGCCCATGCCCGCGGCAAGCGACGCGGCAACGATGAGGATGTAGATCAGCGGGCTCTTGAACTGGCGCAGGAACACCAGGAACAGCGAGCGCTGCGGCGCTTCAGGCAAGGCGTTCGGGCCGTGCTCAGCGCTGCGCTGCGCGACGGCTAACGCCGTGAGGCCCATGGTGGCGTCGCTCGCGAGGCGCTGCAAGGCTGTCGCCGGGTCCAGGGCGTGCCAGGCGGTATCGCGGCTCGGAGCCACGGGGTGGCTTGCCTGGCTTGCCTGGTTTGCCTCAGGCAGCATGCACTTTGCTCGGGGCTTCACTTCGCACCAATCCCACCACCAGTCCCGCAAGTTCGGCTTCGTCGAGACTCTCCTTGGCGAGCAGGGCGTGCGCTGCGCGATCCAGCACGTCGCGGTTCCTGGCGAGGATTTCGCTCGCGCGAACAAATCCCGCCTGCACGAAACACTGCACTGCGGCGTCGATACGCTGCGCGGTATGCGGGCTGGTCGACCCACTCAGCACAGGCGCACCGGGAACGTCGAGAAAGCGCGGCGCGGCGTCGCTGTAGCTGACATGGCCAAGACCTTCGTCCATGCCGTAGCGCGTGACCATGTCGCGCGCGATCGCCGTGGCGCGCGCGATATCGTCGGCGGCGCCGGTGGAGCATTCGCCGAACACGAGCTGTTCCGCGGCGCGCCCGCCGAGCAGCACGGCGATTTTGTTGTCGAGTTCGCCGCGCCGCACCAGGTAACGGTCTTCGCTCGGCCTCGAGAGCGTGTAGCCGAGCGCGCCGAGGCCGTGCGGAATGATCGACACCTTGTGCACCGCATCGCTGCCCGGCAGCGCCAGCGCCGTCAGCGCGTGGCCCATCTCGTGAAACGCAACGACTTCGCGGTCGCGCGCGTTCAACACACGCGTCTTCTTCTCGACGCCGGCCACCACACGCTCGATCGCCCGCGTGAAATCGGTGAGCGTCACCGAGTCGCCCTTGCGCCGCGTCGCGACGAGTGCGGCTTCGTTGACGACGTTGGCGAGGTCCGCGCCGGCCAGGCCGACGGTGAGGCCGGCCACTTGTTCCAGGTCGGTGCCCGGCGCGAGCACGATCTTCTTCGCGTGCACGCGAAGAATTTCGAGTCGCCCCTTGCGGTCCGGCCGATCGACCAGCACCTGGCGGTCGAAGCGCCCGGCGCGCAGCAAGGCAGGATCGAGGATCTCCGGCCGGTTCGTCGCCGCGAGCAGCACCACGCCCACGCTCGGGTCGAAGCCGTCGAGCTCGACCAGCAACTGGTTCAGCGTCTGCTCGCGCTCGTCGTGCCCGCCGTAGCCGGGGAAGGCGCCGCGCGCCTTGCCCAGGGCGTCGAGCTCGTCGATGAAGATGATTGCCGGCGCGCTCAACCGCGCCTGCTCGAACAGGTCGCGCACGCGTGCCGCGCCGACACCGACGAACATTTCGATGAATTCCGAACCGCTGATCGAAAAGAACGTCACGCCCGCCTCGCCGGCCACGGCGCGCGCGAGCAGCGTCTTGCCGGTGCCCGTGGGCCCCATCAGCAGCACGCCCTTCGGGATGCGGGCTCCCAGTCGCGCGTGTTCCTTCGGGTTTTTCAGGAACTCGACGATCTCCTGCAGCTCGGCTTTTGCTTCGTCCACACCCGCCACGTCGTCGAACGTCACGCCGGTGCGCTTTTCCATGTAGACCTTGGCCTTGCTCTTGCCGATGCCGATCAGCCCACCCCCGCCCAGGCCGCCCATCTTGTCGGCGAAACGGCGAATGATGAAGTACCACAGGCCGAAGAACACCAGCGCCGGCGCGACCCAGGACAGGATGTCGCGCAGCCAGGTCGACTGGATGACACGCGTGTACGGCACGTTGTACGGCGCCAGCCGCTCGGCCAGCGCCGGCTCGACGCGCGTGGCGACGACGATCGTCTTGCCGCCTGGATCGCTTGTCTTCAAGCGACCTGTAATCAGCGTGTCGCCGACCTCGATGCTCTCGATCCGCCCTTGCGCCAGGTACTCCTCGAAACGGCTGTAGGGAACGGCTTCGACGTTTTGCACCTGCGCCCACCAGTCGCGCAGCATCATCATCGCGAGCACGGCGAAAATCAGGTAGCCCAGGTTCAAGCCGGTTTTCTTTTCCATGGCAACAACGATTGGGACACGCCTGCACCTGGTGCGGCTTGATCGAAGTCAAAGCTGTCGGTCAGCGTGACGCAGTTGACTTGCCTCAAGACATGCACCCGCCGCACACCGCACAGTCGAACCCATGCAAGGCCTGAGCGAAACCGAGGCGCGGCGGCGCCTGGCGCAGGACGGCCCGAACGAACTGCCGGTGGCCAGGCGGCGCGGCGTGCCGCGCCTGCTGCGCGACATCGCAGTGGAGCCGATGTTCCTGTTGTTGGTGGCGTGCGGCGCGATCTACATGGCGTTGGGCAACCGCCACGAGGCGCTGATGTTGCTCGGCTTCGTCGTCGTCGTGATCGGCATTACGTTCGTCCAGCAGCACCGCACC
>JANOLA010000422.1:0-8270 GCA_031419535.1 Burkholderiales bacterium
ACCGGCGTCACTTCCTTGTCGCGCACGATCACCATGCCGGTCGAGTTCTGGCCGCGGATGTGGCTGCCGGTGATGCCGGTGTAGACGCGCGTGATCTTGCAGTCGGCCATCATCTCGGCCTCTTTCAGCGCCTGCTGAATCGACTGCACCGTCGCGTCGATGTTCACGACGACGCCGCGCTTCAAGCCCTGCGTGGGCGCGACGCCCAGCCCGGCGATGCGCAGCTCGCCACTGGGCAGCACCTCGGCGACGACGACCATCACCTTGGCCGAGCCGATGTCCAGGCCGACGACGAGATCCTTGTAGTCTTTGGCCATTCGCTCAGTTCCTGCCCGTGCCGTTTGCTGTTCCACTCACTGACCCACCCACGACGCTTGCGACCTCGTTCACCGTGGAGATTCCCTTCAAGCGCACGGCGTAGCCTTGGTGGTGGCGCAGGTCGGCGTACAACAACGGGCGCTCGTAGCGCGCGATCACGCCGCCCACCGTTTGCGCGAATAACGCGGTGCGTTGCACGAGATCGGCTTCGCTGCCCCGGCCGAGCTCGACCCGGGCGCCGCTGTTCAAGTGCATCGACCAGGTGCCGCCTCCCGAAAGAACCAGCGTCGCGATGCGTGCGTTCAAGCGTGCCAGCACTGGCTCGACGCGCCGCAGCAGCGAAAGCATCGCCGGCGCGCTGCCTTCGGGGCCCTGCAAGGTCGGCAGCTCCTCGTCTTCCACGTCGCCCAGGTTCGCGGCGAACACTTCGCCATGCGTGTTCACCAGCAGGTCGGCGTCATCGCCCCACAGCGCCGCGGCGCGGTGCTCTTCCAAGCGCACCGCCACGCGGTTCGGCCAGCGCCGCTCGATCACCGCCTTGCGCACCCACGGTGCCTCTTCGATCGCGCGCCGTGCCGCGCCCAGGTCCAGCGTGAAGAAATTGCCCGACAGACCGGCGCGCAAGTTCGCGCGCAACGTCGCCGCGCTGTTGCGCGTGATGTCGCCGTCGATGCGGATCGCGCGAATGCTGAACACCGGCTGGCGCATCGCCCACAGCACTGCCCCGGCAAGCAGCGCCGCGGCAGCGAGCACGACGAACAGCAGGGCCGTTGCGTTCATCGCGCGCACGTCGATGGGCAGTGGCTCGGCGGTGTTGGAGGTGCGTGCCATCGGGTCAGGCGTCCAGCGTCGCGTCGGCGAGCAGTTGCAGGCACAACTGCGGATAAGCGATGCCGGCGGCCTTGGCCGCCATCGGCACCAGCGAGTGCGAGGTCATCCCCGGGCTCGTGTTGATCTCGAGCAGGAACGGCTTGCGATCCAGCGCACGCAGCATCACATCGATGCGGCCCCAGCCGCGGCATTGCAGCGCGCGGTACGCATCGAGCGCGATGGTTTGCACGTTCGCTTCTTCGGCCGCACTCAAGCCGCTCGGGCACAGGTAGCTCGTGACGTCGGTGAAGTACTTGTTCTCGTAGTCGTACTTGCCCTCGGGCGCGACGATGCGAACCACCGGCAGCGCGCGCGCCGCGGCGCCGGCGCCGAGCACGGCGCAGGTCAGTTCCTCGCCGGCAATGAACTCCTCGCACAGCAGATCCGGGTCGTAGCGCGTCGCCAACGCCACCGCGTCTTTCATCTGCGAATAGCCCTGAACCTTGGTGATGCCGATCGACGAGCCTTCGCGCGGCGGCTTCACGATCAGCGGCAAGCCCAGTTCGTCGGGCACCGCGTGAATGCGTTGACGAGTCTGCTCCTGCGGATTCAGGTAGACGTAGCGCGGCGTCGGCAGGCCCTGCGCGATCCAGACGCGTTTCGTCATCACCTTGTCCATCGCGATCGCGCATGGCATCACGCCCGAGCCGGTGTACGGAATGCGCAGCAGTTCCAGCGCGCCTTGCACCGTGCCGTCTTCGCCGCGCCGGCCGTGCAAGGCGATGAAGCAGCGCGCAAAACCTTCGCGTTTCAGCTCCGACAGGTCGCGCTCGGCCGGGTCGAACGCATGCGCGTTCACGCCGAGCGACTGCAACGCCGCGAGCACGCCCGCGCCCGACAGTTTGGAAATTTCGCGCTCGGCCGAGGTGCCACCCATCAGCACCGCCACCTTGCCCAGCGCGGCGATGGCCTTGCCCGCGTTTGCCTTGCTCGCGCTTCCCTTGTCCGCACCTCCCTTGCCTGCGATCGCACTCATGTTCCGTCCTTCAACAGTTCCAGCACCTGCGGCGACACAAACGCCATCGAGCCGGCGCCCATCGCGATCACTACGTCGCCGGTGCGCGCCTGCTCGGCAATCGCCTGTGCCATGTCGCCGATGTTGTCGACGAAGATCGGGTCCACTTTGCCCGCCACGCGCAAGGCATGGGCGAGCGCACGGCCATCGGCGGCGGGGATCGGCGTCTCGCCGGCCGGGTACACGTCGGCGAGCAGCACCGCATCGGCCTGGCCCAGCACCTTGACGAAATCCTCGAAGCAATCCCGCGTGCGCGTGTAGCGGTGCGGCTGAAACGCGAGCAGCACGCGCCGGCCCGGGAACGCACCGCGCGCTGCCTCAAGCGTCGCGGCCATCTCGGCGGGGTGGTGGCCGTAGTCGTCGATCAGCGTGAAGCTGCCGCCGCCATGGGCGCGGTTTGCCGGCAATTCGCCATAGCGCTGGAAGCGCCGGCCGACGCCGCGGAATTCGGCAAGCCCTTGCAGCAACGGCGCATCGGGAAGTTCAAGCTCCGCCGCGACGCCGATCGTCGCCAGCGCGTTGAGCACGTTGTGGCGGCCCGGCAGGTTGAGCGTGACGCGCAAGTCCGGCTGGCGCACGCCGTTGCGGCGCTGCGCCGTGAACGTCATCGTGCCGCCGGCGTGCGCCGCGACGTCGACGGCGCGCACCATCGCGTCTTCCCCGAAGCCGTAGGTCACGATCGGGCGCGAAATCATCGGCAGCACCGAGCGCACGCCGGGATCGTCGGCGCACAGGATCGCCGCGCCGTAGAACGGCATGCGGTGGATGAATTCGACGAAGGCGTGCTTCAACCGCGCGAAGTCGTGGCCATAGGTTTCCATGTGGTCGGTGTCGATGTTCGTCACCACCGCCATCACCGGGATCAGCTTGAGGAACGAACCGTCCGACTCGTCCGCTTCAACAACGATGTAGTCTCCCGAACCGAGACGCGAGTTCGCGCCGGCCGCGTTCAAGCGCCCGCCGATCACGAAGGTCGGGTCCACGCCGGCCTGAGCCAGCACGCTCGCGACCAGGCTCGTCGTCGTCGTCTTGCCGTGCGTTCCGGCGATCGCGATGCCCTGCTTCAGGCGCATCAGCTCGGCCAGCATCTCGGCGCGCGGCACCACCGGAACCCGGCGCGTCCGCGCCGCAGTCACCTCCGGGTTGTCGCCCTTCACCGCCGTGGACACAACCACCACCTCGGCGCCTTCGATGTGCTGCGCCGCATGCCCCACCCGCACCTTGATGCCCAGTGTGGCCAGGCGCTGCAACGTCGCACTGTTGCTCTGGTCCGAGCCCGACACCTTGTAGCCCAGGTTGTGCAGGATTTCGGCGATGCCGCTCATGCCTGCGCCGCCCACGCCGACGAAGTGGATGTGCTTGACGGCGTGCTTCATGCGCCGCTCCTGCGCACGCCGCCGGCCTTCGTCGGGCTTCGTGGTCCTTCGACAAAGTGAATGTGTTTGACGGCGTGCTTCATGCAGCCACCAGGCTTTCGATTTGATCCGCGACTCGTGCCGCCGCGCGAGGCCGAGCCAATGCGCGGGCCTTTTCGGCAATCGCCAACAGACCCTCGCGCGTCATGCCGGCCAGCAGTTCAGCCAGCTTCGCCGGCGTCAACTCGGCTTGCGGCAAGTGGACCCCCGCGCCCTGCGATGCGAGCCAGACCGCGTTGTCGCGCTGGTGCGACGTGGTGCTGACGATCAGTGGCACCAGCACCGCGGCCACGCCGGCCGCGCACAGCTCGCTCACCGTCACGGCGCCGGCGCGGCAGATCATCACGTCGCAATGCGCCAACTGGTTGGCCATGTCGTCGATGAACGGCGCGACCTCGGCCCGAACCCCCAGGCGCTGGTAGAGCGCGCGCACCTTCTCTTGCTGCGCCGAGCCGGTCTGGTGCAGCACCTCGGGCTGCTGCGCGAGCGCCAGCAAGGCCAGGGCTTGCGGCACGCATTCGTTCAAGGCCTTCGCACCGAGGCTGCCGCCGACCACGAGCACACGCAGCGCCCCGATGCGCCCGGAGAAGCGCTGCGCGGGCGCGGGCAGCGCTTCGATCTCGGCACGCACCGGGTTGCCGGTCACCACCCCATGGCGCGCGCGCTTCACCGCGTCACCGTCGAAGCCGAACGCCACGGCGTCGGCCAACGGCAACAGCAGCTTGTTGCTGAGCAGCAGCGATGCGTCGGCGTTGACGAGCACGAGAGGCCGACCGAGCAGCGAGGCCATCATGCCGCCCGGAAAACACACATACCCGCCCATGCCAAGCACCGCGTCGGCGCGGCGCGCGCGCAGAATCTTCAGGCAGCTCCAGAATGCCGCGAGCAGGCGCAGGCCTCCGGTCAAGGTGTGCATCAGGCCCTTGCCGCGCAGGCCGCTGAACGAAATCACATCCAGCGCGATACCGCTCGGGGGAACGAGGCGGTTCTCCATGCCGGTGGACGTGCCGAGCCAGCTCACGCTCCAGCCGCGCGATTGCATTTCGCGCGCGACCGCGATCCCCGGGATCACGTGTCCACCGGTGCCGGCGGCCATCACAACGAGATGGCGCTGTTTCATGGGAGTACCTTCGTGCTGCGCACTCCGGTATGAGCCCTTCGGGCGGCCGTGCGGGCTCATGCACGGCCTCCGCGCATGAGCTGTCTGTTTTCCACGTCCACCCGAAGCACAATTGCCAACGCCACCAGGTTCATCAGAATCGCCGACCCGCCATAGCTCATCAATGGCAGCGTCAGCCCCTTGGTCGGCAGCACGCCCAGGTTCACGCCCATGTTGATGAACGCCTGGCCGGCGAACCAGATGGCTATGCCTTGCGCGAACAGGCCTGCAAAGAGACGGTCCATCGCGATCGCCTGGCGGCCGATCGCGAACAGGCGCCGCGACAACCAGAAGAACGCGCCGATCACGCAAGCCACGCCCACCAGACCGAGCTCTTCGCCAATCACCGCGAGCAGGAAGTCGGTGTGCGCTTCGGGCAGGTAGTGCAGCTTTTCGACGCTCGAACCGAGCCCCTGGCCGAACAGTTCGCCCCGGCCGAAGGCGATCAGCGAATGCGACAACTGGTAGGCCTTGCCGAGCGTGTATTTTTCGTCCCACGGGTTCAGGTAGGCGAAGATGCGTTCGCGCCGCCACTCGCTGAAGCTGATCATCAGCACGAAGGCGCCGATCAGGACCGCGCTGATCAACAAGAACATGCGCCCGTTCACGCCGCCCAGGAACAGGATGCCCATCGCGATCGTCGCGATCACCATGAACGCGCCCATGTCGGGTTCGGCAAGCAGCAGTAGGCCGACACCGGCGATCGCCACCGCCATCGGCGACACGGCGCTTAGGAAGTTTTCGCGCGCGTCCATCTTGCGCACCATGTAGCCGGCGGCGTACATCGCAATGCCCAGTTTGGCGAGTTCGGACGGCTGAAAGCTGATCGGCCCCAGCGGCAACCAGCGGCGCGCGCCGTTCACGTCTTTGCCGAACACGAGCACGACAATCAGCAGCGCCAGCGCGAGCAAGAACACAGCGGGAGCGAATTTCTCCCAGACGCGCATCGGCACCTGCACCGCGAGCAGTGCCGCGACGATGGCCATGCCGATGAACATCAAGTGGCGCCACATGAAATAGGTGGCGGTGTAGCGCGCGAATTTCGGGTTGTCGGGCAGCGCCACCGAGGCGCTGTAGACCATCACCAGACCCAGCGACAGCAGCGCCGCGACGACCCAGACGAGCGGTTGGTCGAAACCGAGCAGGCGCACCGGCTGGCCCTGGCCGAGGTGCACCTGGTCGCGCACCGGCAGGCTGTCGCGACGCCTCAGCAACGCTGCGCTACCCGTGGTGAGCGCCGCACAGCCGCCGCGCCAACCTTGCAGCAACGAGCGCAGGCCCGAGTGCAAGACCGTACGCAAGCCCATGCGCAGGCGGGTCAGCACCAGCGAAAGCCAGCGCATGCGCGATCCCGATCGAATGGCCATCGTCACGTGCTCAACTCCCCACGTTCACTCGCCAGGTCCCGATACGCCTGCGCAAAGACTTCGGCGCGGTGGCCGTAGTTGCGAAACATGTCCAGGCTCGCACACGCCGGGCTCAGCAGCACTGCGTCGCCGCGCCGCGCTTGTTCGAAGCACCAGCGCGTCGCGGCCTCGAGCGTGGCGTGCCGCGCGAGCGTCAAGTCCAGTCCCGCCAGCGCCGCCTCGACGCCGGGCGCGTCGCGGCCGATCGTCGCGACCGCGCGCCCATGGCGCCGCACCGGTTCGCGCAACGGCGCAAAGTCCTGGCCTTTGCCGTCGCCGCCGAGGATCACGACCAACCTGGCGGGTGCCTTGTCCGCACCCAAGCCGTTCAGCGCGGCGACAGTGGCCCCTACGTTCGTGCCCTTGCTGTCGTCGAAGAAGTCGATTTCGGCGACGCTGCCCAGGTGCTGCACGCGGTGCGGCTCACCCTGGTATTCGCGCAGGCCGTGCAACATCGGCGCGAGCGCGCAGCCGATGGCGCTGGCGAGCGCGAGCGCCGCGAGCGCGTTCGCGGCGTTGTGCCGGCCGCGCACCCGCATCGCGTCGGCGGGCATCAAGCGCTGCACATGAAACTCTGGCGCATCGGCCCGTGCGGCGCCGCGCTTGGGCTGGTCTTCATCGCCTTGGGCGCGTGCGAGCCAGGCCATGCCGCCTTCGACGATCAAGCCGAAATCGCCCGCACCGCGCGGCGCGTCCAGGCCGAACCAGACAACTTCCGGCACCGGCACAGCGCGCACCTTCGCGGCCCCACGCCGCGCTGGAAGCGGCGCCGCGTGCTCGGGTGCGAGGCGCGCGACGTGGGCATCGTCGCGGTTCAGCACGCGCAGCGTGCGCGGCCCGAAGATGCGTGCTTTCGCTGCAGCGTAGCGCGCCATGTCGCCGTGCCAGTCGAGGTGGTCTTCGGTGAGGTTGAGCACTGCCGCGGCGTCGGGTTCGAAGTCGGTCACGCCGTCGAGCTGGAAGCTCGACAGTTCGAGCACCCAGACTTCGGGCAAAGCCGCGGCGAGTGGTGCGACCTGCATCGCAGCAGGCAATCCGTCCGACAGCGTTTGCAGCAAGGTCGGCCCGATGTTGCCGGCCATCGCCACGCGCTTGCCGGTGCGCGCGATCAGCTGTGCCGCCATCGCCGTCGTTGTTGTCTTGCCGTTGGTTCCGGTGATCGCGACGATCCGCGGCGCGTAGCCGTGTTCGGCGCGCAAATCGCGCAGGGCCAGGTTGAACAGGTCGAGTTCGCCCTGCACACGAATGCCCGCTTCGTGCGCCAGCTTCAGCAGCGGCGCGATGCGCGGGTCCAGCGGTGACAGGCCGGGGCTCTTCAAAACACGCTGCACACCTTCGAGTGCCTCTGGCGTCAACGGCCCTTCAATGCGCCGCGCCTGCGACACAAACTCGGCGAGCGCCGCCGCTTGCGGTGGTTCAATAGCGCAACCCCAGCGCGAGTCCCACACCCGCACCTGCGCGCCGAAGCGCGCACACCAGCGCGCCATGGCCAGGCCCGAGTCGCCCAGGCCGAGCACCAGCACCGTCGTATCGCGCAAATCGTTCATGGGGCGTTCATCGCAGCTTCAGGCTCGCCAGGCCCACCAGGCACAGCAACATCGTGATGATCCAGAAGCGCACCACGACCTGCGTTTCTTTCCATCCCGATTTTTCGAAGTGGTGGTGCAGCGGCGCCATCTTGAAGATGCGCCGGCCGGTGCCGTAACGCTGCTTGGTGAACTTGAACCAACCCACTTGCAGCATCACCGACAGCGCTTCGACGACGAACACGCCGCCCATGATGCCGAGCACGATTTCCTGGCGCGTGATCACGGCGATCGTTCCGAGCGCCCCGCCGAGCGACAGCGCGCCCACGTCGCCCATGAAGACCTGCGCCGGGTGCGTGTTGAACCACAGGAACGCGAGCCCGGCCCCGGCCATCGCGGCGCAGAAGATCAGCAGCTCGCCGGTGCCCGGAATGTAGGGGAACAGCAGGTACTTGCTGTAGACCGAGCTGCCGGTGACGTAGGCGAAAACACCGAGCGCCGAGCCGACCATCACGACCGGCATGATCGCCAGGCCGTCCAGGCCGTCGGTCAGGTTCACCG
>JANOLA010000423.1:0-10484 GCA_031419535.1 Burkholderiales bacterium
ATGTGGCGATGCTGTCGCTGTCGCCGAGCCAGCGCATCGTGACGGTGGAGGTGGGCAGCGGCGAGCAGCGCCGCTGGCTGGTGCTGGGCGTCACGCCGCAAAGCATCCACACACTGCACGAGATGGCGCCGCAGGCCGAACCGCCGGCGCCGCAGGTGGCTGTGCCGAACTTCGCGCAACTGTTCGCCAAGCTGCGCAAGCCCGGCGGTGCAGCGTGATGAAACCGCGCCACGCCGTGGGCTTGCTCGCACTGCTCGCAGCATTGCCGCTGGGCGTTTGGGCGCAGGCCGGGGGCAGCTCGAACCTGCCATTGGTGATCGGCCAGGGCGCCGGCGGAACGAGCTATTCGGTGCCGATTCAGACGCTGCTGTTCTTCACCGCGCTCAGCTTCCTGCCGGCGGTGCTGCTGCTGATGACGGGCTTCACCCGCATCGTGATCGTGCTGTCGCTGCTGCGCCAGGCGCTGGGCACGCAGGCGGCGCCGCCGAACCAGGTGATCATCGGCCTGAGCCTGTTCCTCACGTTCTTCGTGATGGGGCCGACGCTGGACAAGGTCTATGAGCAGGCTTACCAGCCTTTCGCGGCGAACAAAATCGCGTTTGACGAAGCGCTCAAGCGCGGCGAGCTGCCAATGCGCGAATTCATGCTGCGCCAGACGCGCCAGGCCGACGTGGCGCTGTTTGCGAAGCTGGCCAAGGTGGATGCGTCGGTGAAGTCCGCCGACGTGCCGTTCAAGGTACTCGTGCCGGCGTTCGTGACGAGCGAGCTGAAGAGCGCGTTCCAGATCGGCTTTCTGATCTTCATCCCGTTTCTCGTGATCGACATGATCGTCGCGAGCGTCTTGATGAGCCTGGGCATGATGATGCTCAGCCCGGTGCTCGTGGCGCTGCCGTTCAAGCTGATGCTGTTCGTGCTCGCCGACGGCTGGAACCTGTTGCTCGGTTCCTTGGCGGCGAGCTTTTCCAGTTAGTCTTCAGGGTCGCCTCGCTCCCATGGATTCACAAGCCGTTTTCGGCTACGGCCAGGAAGGCCTGCACCTGTTGCTGATGGTCGCCGCGCCACTGCTGCTGACCGTGCTCGCGGTCGGCCTGCTCGTCAGCGTGTTCCAGGCCGCGACCCAGATCCACGAGGCGACGCTGTCGTTCGTGCCAAAGATGGTGGCCGCCGTCGCCGTGCTCGCGGTGGCTGGGCCGTGGATGCTGACCACCCTGGTCGAGTACGTGCAGCGCACGCTGCAGAGCATTCCTTCGGTGGTGGGGTAAGGCCATGCCGGCCCCCTCACCCCGACCCTCTCCCCCGAGTACGGGGGCGAGGGAGCCACTCTCCTTCCTGAGCGGGAACGATCCGCCCCTGCTCCCTCTCCCGCCCGCGGGAGAGGGTTGGGGTGAGGGTGGTGATGAACCAGCGCCATGATCCACTTCACCGAGGCGCAATTTCTCGCCTGGATCACCCCGCTGCTCTGGCCCTTCGTTCGCGTGCTCGCGCTGTTCGCGTCGCTGCCGGTGCTGAGCATGCGCAGCGTGCCGGCGCGCGCGCGGGTCGCGCTGGCGCTGTTCATCACGGTGTGCGCGCAGCCCTCGCTGCCGGAAATTCCGGTCGTGCCGCTCGACTCGGCACTCGCGCTCATGGTGCTGGTGCAGCAGTTGCTGATCGGCATCACGCTCGGCTTTGCCGCGCGCATCGTGTTTGCGGCGATCGAGTTCGCGGGCGAGCTCGTCGGCCTGCAGATGGGCTTGAACTTCGCGATGTTCTTCGACCCGATGAGCGGCGGCCAGGCCACCGCCGTGAGCCGCTTCTTCGGCGTCACGGTGGCGTGGCTGTTCATCGTGATCAACGGCCATCTGCTGCTGATCGCCGCCGTGGTGCGCAGCTTCCTCACGTTTCCGGTGAGCGCCGAGCCGTTCGCATTTCTGCGCGCAACGCAGCCCCAGGTGTGGGGGACGGAGATCTTCGCGCTCGGCCTGTGGATCGCGCTGCCGCTGGTGGCGATGCTGCTGTTCGTGAACCTGGTGCTGGGCGTGATTTCACGCGTCGCGCAGCAGATGAACATCTTCGCGATCGGCTTTCCGATCACGCTCGGCGTGGGGCTGGTAGGCGTGCTCGTGACGCTGCCGATGTTTCAGGTGCCGATGACGGTGGCGCTGGAGCGAATGATCGGGCAGTTTCTGTAGCGGAGAACTCACTGCCCCACCAACCCATGCCGAATCGCGTAAACCGTCATCTCCGAGTTGTTCGCCAGGCCCAGTTTCTCCAGCACGCGCGCCCGGTACACGCTCACCGTCTTCGGGCTGAGCATCAGCTCCACGGCGATGTCGGACAGGCGCTTGCCCGAGGCGATCAAGACCAGCGTTTGCAGCTCGCGGTCCGACAAACGCTCGTGCGGGTTCTCGACGTTCGGCGTGGTCAGGCTCTCCACGAGCATCTGCGCCATCTCGGGCGTCACGTACTTGCGGCCCTGCGCCACCGTGCGCACGGCGGTGACGATCTGCCCCGGGTCGCCGCCCTTGTTCACGTAGCCGAAGGCGCCGGCGCGCAGCGCGCGAATCGCGTACTGGTCTTCGGGAAACATCGACAGCACCAGCACGCGCATGCCGTGGCTTTCGTCTTTCAGCGCGTGCAGCACGTCCAGGCCGCTGCGCCCGGGCAGGTTGATGTCGAGCACCAGCACGTCGCAGGTGGCGCGGCGCAGCAGGTCGCGCAGTTCGCCGTAGTCGCCCGCTTCACCGACGACTTCGATGTCGGATGCGTCGCACAGCGTGTCGCGCACACCGCGGCGGATGAGTGCGTGGTCGTCGCACAGGATGACACGGATCATTTGATGCGCGGCTCCAGCGTCACAGTTCGCCCCAGCGGCTCGGGTCGGCGCTCGATGTCTTGGCGCGCGCCGCACTGGCCGCGGCCTGCGCACCGTGCAGCGGAATCGACAGGATCAGCGTCGTGCCGCTCGGGCTGCTGCTCAAGTCGACCCAGCCGCCCACCGTGCGCGCGCGTTCCTGCAAGCCGCGAATGCCGAACGACTGCGCCTTGCCCAGGTCGGACTGCAAGAAGCCGCGGCCGTTGTCGCTGACTTCCAGCGAAATCACCTTGCCGGCGAGGGACAGGTCGATGCCGACTTGCGTGGCCTGCGCGTGCTTCGTGATGTTCGTCAGCGCCTCCTGCACGGTGCGGTAGGCGACCAACCCGACGCCCGAGGGCAAAGGCGCGATGCGCTCGGGCGTGCGCAGCAGGCAGCTCACACCGGTGCGCTTCTCAAACCGCGCCGCGATCCATTGCAGCGCCGCGACCAGCCCCTGCTCCAGGATGGCCGGGCGCAGGTTGTGCATGATGCGCTGCGCCGCTTCGATCGCGTGCGACACCTGTTCGAGCGCGGCGCTGGCGCGCGCCGGCACTTCGTCGGAATCGGGGTGCCGCGTGATCCACGCCAGGTCGAACTTCAGCGCCGTCAGCGAGCCGCCCACATCGTCGTGGATTTCGCGCGCGATCGCGGCGCGCTCTTGCTCGATGCTGCTCTGCAGGTGCTGCGCCAATTCGCTCAGGCGCTGCTTGGACACCGTGAGCTCGGCCTCGGAGCGTTCCTTTTCGCGGCGCGTGACGCTCGCTTCGATCGCGTTCAGCAAGGCCGGCACCAGGCGCGCGAGGTTGCCCTTGCGCACATAGTCGCTGGCGCCGTTGCGCATCGCCTCGACGGCGATTTCTTCGCCGATCTCGCCCGAGACGATGACGAAGGGAATGTCGCGCCGGCTCGCCTTGAGCAGGTCCAGCGCGAGCAGCCCGCCGAAGCCCGGCAGGTTGTAGTCGGAAACGATCGCATCCCAGTCCTTTTGAATCTGTGCCAGGAACTCGGCCTCGGAGTCGATGCGCTTGGCCTGCACCCGCAAGCCGCCGCGGTGCAAGTGGGCAAGCAGCAGCACGTGGTCAAGGTCGGAATCTTCCAGGTGCAACAGGCGCAGCTCGCGAACGACGGGGCTTTTCATGAGGGCTGAAGTATGCCGTGTCGTCCGAAACGCCTGTCGCCCGCGGATCGAGCGCCGCGGCGCGAGGCCCGCTTGCAACCTGCTCGTCAACGCCATTTGGTCCCCCTCGTATCGGGGTTCATTTCGGGGCCTGCCTGGCGGGGCGTGACGCTTGTCTCGGTTTGCATGGGTCACATCTGATGTCACCCCCCAGTCGCACGCTGCCCCTGACAGGCCTGCACCCATAGGATCGCGCTGTCACGGCGTCAATCGAGAGGTCATCAGAAATGAGTCACGCAACCCACTTGAAGCGCGAAGCGCCAAATCGTTTCGCCTGGGTCGACATCGCGAAGGGCCTGTGCATCGTCGCCGTCGTGTGCCTGTACGCACGCAACGACCTGATGCGCATCTTCCAGGGCGCCGGTTGGCTGGAACCGTGGTCGGCGTTCGCCCGGCCGTTCCGCATGCCGGATTTCTTCTTGCTGTCGGGCTTGTTCCTCTCGGCGGTGATCGCCCGGCCGTGGCGCAGCTACCTCGACACCAAGGTGCTTCACTACGCCTACTTCCTGGCGCTGTGGGTCTCGATCCTCTACGTCTACGACGTCTTCGTTCTCGACTCCGTGCCGCAGGCCGCGAGCGACCCCGTCAAGTTCGTCAAGCTGTGGGTCTGGAGCTTCATCTACCCCGACTACATGCTCTGGTTCATCCAGACGCTGCCGGTGTTCTTCATCGTCACGCGTTTGCTGCGCGCGGTGCCGAAGGCGCTGCTCTGGACCGTGGCCGCGGTGGCGATGGCGCTGCCGTTCAAGGCCGGCATCGCGCCGGTCGACAACTTCGTCGCCTACTACGTGTTCTTCCTGACCGGCCACTTCTGCGCCGAGGCGATCTTCCGTTTCGCCGACTGGGCCCGGGCGAACCGCAGGCCGACGCTGGCGCTGTTCGGCGCCTGGTGCGTCGTCAACCAATGGGCGGTGAGCGCGGGCCTGGCGGCTCAGCCGGGGCTGGACCTGGCCTTCGGGCTGCTGGGCATCAGCGCCGTGATCGGCCTGTGCGCCGTGCTCGCCGAGCTGCGCAGCTTTGCCTGGCTCGCGCATGCCGGCGCGAACTCGATCGTCGTCTATCTCGGGTTCTTCATTCCGCTCACGCTGTTCGTGCGCTTCGCCTGGGCCGGGCAATGGGCGATCGGCATCCACTCGTTGGCGCTGCTCGCGGTGATGGTCGGCGTCGCGACGCCGCTGCTGCTGTTCCACGCCAGCCGCAACACAGCGCTGCGCTACCTGTTCGCGCGGCCGGCCTGGGCACACCTGGGCGGCGAACAACGCAAGAACCGGATCGAGCCGCCGCAGGGGCCCTCGCGTGGACTCGGCGAGCTGACGCCGGCGACTTCGGGTGCGGGTGCGGCCACGAGCGCCGACCCGACCGCGCTGCCGATACGGGTGACGATGCAGGCGCTGCGCGACCACCCCGGTCTGGAGCCGGTCTGGCGCGACCTCAGCGCGCGCTCGTCGTGCAGCTTTTACCTCACCTGGCCATGGATCGGCACCTGGATCGAACACCTGCCGGCGCGCTGCGACGCACGCCTGCTGCTCGCGCAAAGCGGCCAGCGCGTCGTGGGCGCGGCGATTCTCGTGAAGACGAAACGGCGCCTCGGGCCGATTCCGATCTGCAACGCCTGGCACCTGCATGCCACAGGCAGTGCGATTGACGACAGCCTGTACATCGAGCACAACGACTTCCTGATCGACAGCGGGCACGGCGACGACGTGCGCAACGCGATGCTCGGAACATGGTCGGCCGCCGCGGGGTTGGGCGCTGAATTGCATCTGCCGGGCTTGGCACCGCAGGCACACGCGTTGGCGCGCTTCGGCAACCTGCACCGCATCGATGTCACCAAACAGTCGGCCGTCGTCAACCTCCAGGCGGTTCGCGAGGCAGGGCTGGATTTCACCAACGTGATGAGCAGCCATTCGCGCCGCTTCGTTCGGCGCAGCATGAAGGAGTACCGCACGCTGGGCGAACTGAAGCTCGACGTGGCGGCCTCGGCACGGGAAGCGCTGGAGTTCTTCGACTCCCTGGTGCGCCTGCACAATGCCACGTGGCGCGAGCGCGGCCTGACCAGCGCCTTCGCGCAACCGGACAGCCTGGACTTTCACGAGAATCTCATCGAGCGCTCGTTCGACGAGGGCAAGCTGCAACTGCTGCGCGTGCGCGCGGGAGACAAGGCCATCGGCTACCTCTACAGCTTCATCGCGGATAAGCGGCTGTTCGTGTTCCAGTCCGGCTTCGACTACGCGGCGATCGACAAGCACAGCCGGCCCGGCCTGGTGACGCACACGTTGGCGATCAAGCACAACGCGGCCGAGGGTTACGACTGCTACGACCTGCTCGCCGGCGAATCGCAGTACAAGGCGACGTTGGCAACGCACACCGAGCCGATGACTTGGTCGGTGCTGCAAACCCCAGCGCTGCGCTTGTCGGCCGAGCAGGCGTTGCGCGACGCGGTGTGGCGCTGGCGGCGTTTGATGGCGTCATAGACAGGAGTCTGGCCGAGCTTTGAGTGGGGCTCGCGCCTCTTGCTACGATCCGGGACTCGCCGCGCCCCCTGGCCCGGCGAAGAGCGATGGGCGCTTGCGCCCTTCGATTCCCAGCAAATCGCAGCAAAGGAAAAATCATGAATCGCCTCAACCGTTGGATCGCCAGTCTGGTCGCCGTGTGCGTGAGCTTCGCGGGCTTCTTGCTTCCAGCGCAGGCGGCCTTGGTGACGACCGAACAGGTGGCAGTCCAGCAGGGCTTTGGTGGCTTGGGCGACACCGCCGCGCAGCGCAACCTCGTGAATGCGACGCTGGCGCGCGCCGATGTCGGCGCCGCGTTGCAGATGCGCGGTGTCAGCGTCGAGCAGGCTGCTGAGCGCGTGGCGGCGCTGAGCGACGCCGAAGTGGCGGCGCTCGCCCACAACATTGAAACCGCCCCGGCAGGCGCCGATGTGCTGGGCCTGCTGTTCACAGTGTTCATCGTGCTGCTCATCACCGACATCCTGGGCCTGACGAAAGTCTTTCCGTTCACGCGCACGGTTCGCTGAAGATCACTGAAGATTGGGGCGGGCGATCCGCGCCGGCACGCTGCGCTACGCGGGCACAAGCGCGGCTGGGTTGCGGGCAAGCTGGGCGCGGCCGCGTGAGCGTGAGCAGGAACAGGAGCGGAAGCGCGGCGCCGCCGGCACCAGGCGCCTCCTGCTCGCGATCGTCGTGCTCCTGACGCTGGGCCTGGCGGGATGCGCGGCACCACAGACCCGGGCACTGCTCGAGCGGACTCCCGCCGACATCGCGCGCACCGTCGAGCTGACGGCCACGCCCTTCTATCCGCAGACCGAGTTTCAATGCGGGCCCGCGGCGCTGGCCACGGTGCTCGCGGCGGCGGGCCTGCAAGCCACACCCGAGGAGCTGGCGCTTCAAGTGTTCTTGCCGGCCCGTGCGGGCACGCTGCAAGTCGAGATGCTCGGCGGCGCGCGCCGACAAGGCGCGGTGGCGACGCGGCTGCCAGGCCATCTCGAAGCGCTGCTGCGCGAAGTGAATGCCGGCACGCCGGTGGTGGTGTTGCAGAACCTCGGCCTGGCGTGGTCGCCCGTGTGGCATTACGCCGTCGTGGTGGGCTACGACCTGGACGCCGAAGAAGTGCTGCTTCGATCGGGCCGCATCCGGCGCGAGGTGATGGCCCTCAGCACCTTCGAGCACACCTGGATGCGCGCCGGCGCCTGGGCGTTCGTCGCCACGCTGCCGGGCCAGTGGCCGGTGACGGCGAGCGAAGCCGGCGTCGTCGAGGCCGGCATCGGCTTTGAGCGGGTCGCGCCACCGGGCCAATCGGTCTTGGCCTACCGCAGTGGATTGACGCGCTGGCAGAACAACCTGCCCTTGGCGATGGGCCTGGGCAACAGCCTGCATGCGGCGGGAGACAAGGCCGGCGCGGCCAAGGTGTTCCGCGCCGCAGCGACCCGGCACCGCAGCGCGGCGGCCTGGGTCAACCTGGCAACGACCTTGCTCGAGATGGGCGAAGCGGCCGAAGCACTGTCCGCAGCGCAGGCGGCGCTCGCGACGGGCGACAGCGCCTATTCGCGGCTTGCCGAGACCTTGGTGCAGCGGGCGCGGCAACAACTTCCCTGAGCAAGGACGGCGAGCACGGTCGACTCGCCTTGCGCACATCGGCCGCGCAACGGTCCGCGCGGCGCGCAACTTCGAGCGCCGCCGAGCGGCAGATTACGCCCCGACGCGGCGCGGCAAAGCCGCAGCCGGTTGGCGCGCGGCGCCGCCGAGTTCGGGCCCGGCCAGATCGGCCACGCTGAAGCCGCGGTTCACGTCCAGGCCGGTGAGACGCCAGTCGCGCACCGCGATCAAGGTGGGCTGCACGCGCTGCTCGGCAAAGCGGGTCGGCAGGCGCATGCCGTGCAGCGCCTGGTGGTCGAACATGTCGACTTCATGCGCCGTGCCCTTCGTCGATTGCAGACCTTCCAGCGAGAAGCGCAGGCGGCGCAGCAGGCGCTCTTGGCGGTCGATGAACAGCGCCGCCTGGTCGAACAGGCTGTGCCCCAGGCCCGGCGCGAGCTGCACGCGCAGCACGTCGCAGGGCATGCCGTTGACACGCTGCACGTCGCCGAGCTCGAGCACCAGGTTGCGCTCGGCCAGCAGCATCGGACCGAGCAGGATCAGCCGGGACAGGTCGGCCACCAGCGCGGCGGCGGCGCGGCGCTCCGAATCGCGCGCTTCCTCGCCGTTGAACCAGACATGCACTTCGCCGAACTCGTGCGAGCTGGGCCGGCGCACGACGAACTTGCGCCCGGCCGGGCCGCTGGAGGCCATCGCGATCACGCCGTCGCGCGGCAGCAAGCGGTCTTCCGATTTGCCGCGGAAGCCGGGGTCGACGAGCACCGGCTGAAGCTTGTCGATCAACACGCGCCACGATCCGTCGTGGCTGTAGCTGATGTCGCTCAGGCCCTTGAATGCGGGCAGTCCATGCGCCGTGGCGCTTTCGTCGAGCAGCGAGGTCGCGGCCGGCGACGAGCGCGCCGTCAGCGACACCGGCAAGGGTGAACTGCAACCGGAAAGCGCACCGATCATGGGGCCCGCGAGCACAGCTCCCAGCAAGGCACGGCGTTGAAGGTCGGGTTCACGCATCGTTCAGGTCTCCATCAAGTCCAACCACGGCGCCCCAACGCGGGCGGGCTGGACCCGCATTACACACCGGGCTCGGGCGCCCCAAGGAAATGTGGCTTTGCCACTTTCCTTGACCCCCCATGGGGGGCGGGCTGGGCGAAGCCCGGCCCTGGGGGCGCACAGAATGTGTCGATGTGAACCGGGTCCGATTACCGCTGCGCGGCCACCAACCGATCCGATACGCTGAAGATCCACGCAGCGGCGAACCCGAACGTCAGCGCCCGATCTGATTTCACGAGCGGGCTGTCGGCGATGACGGCGCCGCGCAGGCTGTCGTAGCGGAAGAATGTACCGACCCACAGGTTTTCGAAGCGGCGCGACGCACCCGCCAGCGCCAGCCAGCCCGCGTAGCCGCCGCGTGCATCGTAGGCGGCGCGCTGCGCGGTCGCCTCCACCGCGGAAACGCCATACAGGTGGTTGTGGAAGCGCCGGTTGCCAAACACCGCGCCGGTCTGGAACGCAATGTCCCAGCCACCGCTGTGCAAGTCCAGGTTCAGGTGCGGATTGAAGGTCCAGCCCACCGAGCGCGGCGCGCGCTCCAGCGTCGTTGCCGCGCGCAGCGGCGCGCGCAATTCGAGATGCGTGCGCGCGAGCTGCGTGCCCGTGAGCTGCGCGCCCGCGAGACCCGTGCGCGAGACGCCGGCGCGCCACAGCTCGACGTTCACGTTCGGGCCGATTTCGACGCGCACCGGCAAGTCCGCCATGCCTTCGCGCGCGGGATTGTTGCGCGCCGGCGCCGCGGCGGCGAGGCTCACATCGACCTCGAAGCGCTGCGCGTCGAGCAGCACGGCGCGCGCGCCTTCACGGTCGGCGCGCAGCCAGTCACCGCGATAAACGAAGTAGGGAATCGGCAACACATAGCTGCGCGCCCGGTCCGCCCCGCGATAGTCGGGCAAGCGCAAGCCGCCGGCGCCGATGCCGAGTTCCCACAGCGGCAGTTGGCGGCGGTCGCGGTCGGTCTCGGTAGGGCTTTCGGCGGCCCGCGCCGCCGAGGCGCCGCTGAGCAGCAGCGCAATCGTCAAGGCGGCCGCGGAAGGCCGGAGCGGGATCGCTGGCAGCACGCGCGCGCTCAGCTCAGAGGCTGAGAGTTCTTCGGTCTTGCTCCCTCTCCTTCTGGGAGAGGGCTGGGGTGAGGGCTGGCGGCCGGCACCAGTGCCCAGTACACCAACCCTCACCCCGACCCTCTCCCGCAAGCGGAAGAGGGAGCAAACGTTGTGGCAGCGAAGAAGTTCTCATCCTCACTCGCCCAGGTACGCCGCCCGCACCTTCGGATCGTTGAGCAAGGTCTTGGCGGCCCCGCTCATCGTGATTTCGCCCGAGTCCATCA
>JANOLA010000424.1:0-18144 GCA_031419535.1 Burkholderiales bacterium
GGTGCTGCGCAACGGCTGGTTCAGCTACCGCTGGACGCAGATTCTCGAGACGGGGCGCATCTCGCAGGAATCGACCGTGCTCAAGGCGCGGCCCGTCGGCCCCGGGCGCCAAATGGCGTTCGCGCCGGCGCCGATCACTGAGGTCGTGAAGACGATTCGCGAACAGCGCCCGGCCGTCGTGTTTGCGCCGCACGTCGAAACCGCCGCCGGCATGCTGCTGCCCGACGGCTATCTGCGCGCCGTGGCCGACGCCGTGCACGAGGTCGGTGGCCTGTTCGTGCTGGACTGCATTGCCTCGGGCGCGATCTGGGTCGACATGCAAGCCACCGGTGTCGACGTGCTGATCAGCGCGCCGCAAAAGGGCTGGACCTCGTCGCCCTGCTGCGGCCTGGTGATGCTCAGCGAAGCCGCGCGCAAGGCGATCGATTCGACCACCAGCACCAGCTTCACGATCGACCTGCGCAAGTGGCTGCAGATCATGGAAACCTACGAAGGCGGCGCGCACGCGTACCACTCCACCATGCCCACCGACGCGCTGAGCAAGATGCGCGACGCGATGCTGGAAACGCAAGCGCTCGGCTTCGAGCACCTGCGCACGCAGCAGCAAGAGCTCGGCCGCCGGGTGCGCACCTTGTTCGCGGCCAAGGGTTTTCGCAGCGTCGCCGCGGAAGGTTTTCAGGCGCCCGGCGTGGTTGTCAGCTACACCGACGACGCCGGTCTGCACAGCAGCAAGAGCTTCCTCGCGCAAGGCCTGCAAACCGCCGCGGGCGTGCCGCTGCAATGCGACGAGCCGGCCGACTTCAAGACCTTCCGCGTCGGCCTGTTCGGGCTGGACAAGCTTCAGCACGTCGATCGCACGGTGGCGAATCTGGAAGACGCGTTGAACGCGATCGTCGGCAGCAGCTCGCCGATGCGCGCCGTCGCCTGAGAGGCTGAGACTCTCAGCCTCTGATTTCCACCCGAAGTCCGGGCGCGACTCGCGCATGGCCGAGCCGGCGCTCGTTCTGTTCGTTCAGAGCCTGCTGATCGGCTTTTCGATTGCAGCGCCGGTCGGTCCCATCGGCCTGTTGACGATCCAGCGGACCCTGCAACTTGGCCAATCCGCCGGCCTGGCCACGGGCCTGGGCGCGGCGTTCGCGGACGCGGCGTACGGCGCCGTGGGCGCATTCGGCGTCACCACGCTGATCGACGCGATGACCGCGTCGCGCCTGCCCTTGGCCCTGGGCGGTAGTGCTTTTCTGATGTGGCTGGCCTACCGAACCTGGCGCACACCCGTTGCCGACCAGCCGGCTGACGCCAGCGGCGGCGCGAACCTGCTGCGCTGTTTCGCCGGAACCTTTGTGCTGACCTTGTCGAACCCGGCGACGATTCTTTCGTTCGTCGCGGTGTTCAGCACCCTTGCCGGCAGTCTGGTCGTGGCCTCGCCGTGGACCATGATCGCCGGCGTGTTGATCGGCTCTGCCCTGTGGTGGTGGTTGCTCAGTGCGCTCGTGGGCCGGCTGCGCGAACGCTTCGATCGGCGCTGGCGGCAGCTCGTGAACACGGCCTCGGCGCTGGTGTTGGCGGGCTTCGCGCTGTGGCAGCTCGGCGCGCTGCTGAGGTGAGCCTGCGACAGTGCGGGTGAGGGTCTGGTCAGCTCAGAGGCTGAGAGTTTCGCCGCCGCTGAATTTCCTCCCTCTCCCAGAGGGAGAGGGAGCACTGCTGCAAAACTCTCAGTCTCGCAGGCGTTCTTGCGCGGCTTGTCGAATCGCACTCAGCGTCGCGCGCGTCGTGCTCACGTCGGCGTCGAGTTTCAGGTGCAGCAAAGTGGGCAGATCGCGCGCCAGTGCGGCGCGGAATTCGGGCTCGAACTGCTCGGTGCGATCGATCGTGGCAGCCGCGAAACCGTAGGCCCGCGCGAGCGCCGTGAAGTCGGGGTTGAACAAGTCGCTGCCGCTCACGCGCCCGGGATACTCGCGTTCCTGGTGCATGCGGATCGTGCCGTAACTGCCGTTGTCGACGACGATCAGCACCAACTTGCCGGCGCCCCGCCCGGCGCCGTAGGCCATGGCGGTGGCCAGTTCCTGCCCCGTCATCAGGAAGTCGCCGTCGCCTGCAAAGTTGATGACGGTGCGTTTCGGTTCGAGCAGCGCGGCGGCAATCGCCGCAGGCACACCGTATCCCATCGCCCCCGAGGTCGGCGCGAGGTGCGTGCGGCCCACTTGGTGCAGCGCCGCGAAGCGCAGGTAGCGCTGCGGCCAGCCGCTGAAGTTGCCGGCGCCGTTCGTGAACACGGTATCGGCCGGGACGAGGCCGGCAATCGTCTTTACCGCCACCGCCATGTCGAGCGGCTCGACCGCTTGTGCCACATGGTTGGCTTCATAGTCGGCGTGCGCGGCCGCGGTCCATTCATTCCACACCAAGGTGGGTGGGGGCGACAGCGTCTCCAAGGCCTTGGCCGCACAAGCCATCGACGACTGCATCTTCAGTTGCGCCGCGTAGACGCGGCCCAGTTCCTCGGCGCCCGAATGGATGTGAACCAGGCGCTGCGCAGGCAACGGCGCCTCCAGCAAGCTGTAGCCACCGGTCGTCATTTCGCCCAGGCGCGGGCCGATGGCGACGATCAGATCGGCCTGTTTCACGCGCGCCGCGAGCTTCGGGTTCAGGCCGATGCCCACATCGCCCGCGTAGTTGGCGTGGCGGTTGTCGAACAGGTCCTGAAAGCGGAACGCGCAAGTGACCGGCAGGTTCCAGCTCTCGGCAAAACGCTGCAGCGCGGCGCAGGCCTGCGGCGTCCAGCCGCCGCCGCCGGCAATCAACAGCGGCTGGCGCGCCGCAAGCAGCATTTCGCGCAAGTCGCGCAAGGCACCGGGCGCCGGCCACGCGTGCGCCGGTTCGACGCGCGGCAGCACCGGCGCGCTCGTCATCGTGCTCAGCATGTCTTCCGGCAGCACCAGCACCACCGGCCCCGGCCGACCTTGCAGCGCGGTGTGAAAGGCGCGCGACACATATTCCGGCAGGCGATCGGCGCTGTGCACTTCGCCGACCCACTTCGCCAGGCCCAAGGTGCCGGGGCCGAACATCTGGCGGTAGTCGAGCTCCTGGAACGCCTCGCGATCGCGCTGTTCGCTCGCGACCTGGCCCACGAACAAGACCATCGGCGTGCTGTCCTGGAACGCGGTGTGAACCGCGATGCTCGCGTTCGTCGCGCCGGGGCCGCGCGTCACGAAGCAAATGCCAGGGCGCCCGCTGAGCTTGCCCTGCGCCTCGGCCATGAAGCCTGCCCCACCCTCTTGGCGACAGGCGATGAAACGGATGCGCCCGCGGTGCTCGTGAAAGCCATCGAGCACCGCGAGATAGCTTTCGCCGGGAACGCCGAACGCCGTGTCGACACCTTGTTCGATCAGCGCCTCCACCAGCGCGTGGCCGGCCGGGCGCGGGCGTGGGCGTGGGAGATTGACAGTCATGCGGAGCCTCGCGCGGTGCCGAGCTTGGGCCTGGAAGATTTTCCCGCCGACAGCGCGTTGATCACGAGCACCGCTTGGAACAAGGCCATCCCGATCCACACCCAGACGGGCAATTGGTGGTCCATCATCCAGCCGAACAGTGCGGGCGCGAGCGCCATGCCGATGTCGAGCCCGGAGTAGACGACCCCATAGACGCGTCCGGTGGCGTTGGCCGGCGTCGTGCGTTTCACGATCAAATCGCGCGCGGGCCCGCACACGCCCGAAGCAAAACCCATCAAGCCCATCAGCAACGGCACCATGACCGCGGGCCCGGGCGCCAGGCCGATCAGCAGCGCGCAGACCGCAGCGCTGCCGAAGCCGAAGCTGATCACGCGCTCGGCGTTGTCCGGGTCGCGCACCAGGAAGCCTCCTGTCAGGATGCCCGCCGCGCCGCACACCATGTAGATCGACAGGCACATCGCCGCCCAGGCCACGGGCACGTCGTGCAATTGGCGCGCCGCTTCCGTCGCGAAACTCTGCACGCCGCCCAGTGCGATGGCGTAGAAGAGGAAAAACAGAAACGCCAGCCAGACGCCGCGAAGTTTCAGAAATGCGAACGTCCCGTCTTTGGCGTCAAGCGCCCAGCCTGCGGGCGCTGGGCCTGCTTGCGATTTCGCAGGCGTCTCGAGCCAGGCGCGAAACACCAGCACCAACACCAGCACCACCGCCGCCACCAGACCCGCACAGAACACCGCCGTGCGCCAGTTGGACGCCTGTGCAATGCCCACCAGGAACAGTGGCGCCGCCGCCCAGCCGAGGCTGCCGCTCAGGCCGTGCACTGAGTAAGCATGGCCGAGCCGGGCCTTGTCGATTCGCGCATTCAGGATCGAGAAGTCCACCGGGTGAAAGACGCTGTTGCCCAGGCCTGCCAGGCCCGAAAACACCAGCAGCGCGGCGTAGCTGTGGCTCGCTGCGAGGCCGAACGCCGCAAGCATCATCAGCGCCAGCCCGGCGTAGAGCACCGGGCGCGCGCCGAACCGGTCGACCACAAATCCGGCCAGCGCCTGGCCGATCCCCGAGACGACGAAGAACGCCGACATCACGACGCCGAGCTCGGCATAGCTCAAGCTGAATTCGTCGCGAATCCACGGGAACAGCGGGGCGAGGATCAGGTGAAAAAAGTGCGAAACCGAGTGCGCCAGGCTCACCAGCCCGATGGTTCGGGTGTCTTGCCGCAGCGTGGCGGTGTTGGGATGCATCGTGCGCGCGGACATGGTGGCGCCCAACTATAGGCGACGCCCACTGCCGCCCGTGCGCGAACGGCGCCGAGCGCCCTGGGTTCAGCCGCGGCTCAAGCCGGCACGACCTGCGGCTCGGTCACCCTGCGGCCGATCGCGTGGTATTCGAATCCTGCCGCTGCCAAGACCTCCGGCTCGAACAGGTTGCGGCCGTCGAAGACGATGCGCTGGCGCATCGCGCGGCCCAGGCGCTCGAAGTCGGGGGAACGGAACGCGCGCCACTCGGTGACGATGAGCAAGGCGTCGACGCCTTCCACGGCGTCGGTCGGTGTCGGTGCGTACACCAGGCGGTCGTGGGGCCCGAACACACGCCGCGCCTCGTCCATCGCGACGGGGTCGTGCGCGGTGACGTGGGCGCCGCGCTGGAGCAAGTCGGCAACGATGGTGCGGCTCGGTGCCTCGCGCATGTCGTCGGTGTCGGGTTTGAACGCCAGCCCCCACACGGCGAAGCGCTTGCCTTCCAGGTTGTCGCCCAGGCGCGCGATGACCTTGTCAACGAGCAGTTGTTTTTGCCGCTCGTTCGTGCGCTGCACGGCGCCCAGCAGTTCCAGCGGCTCGCCGACGCCGGCCGCGCTGTGCAGCAAGGCGCGCACATCCTTCGGGAAGCACGAACCGCCGTAGCCGCAGCCGGCATACAAGAACTGGTGGCCGATGCGCGGGTCGGAGCCGATGCCGCGACGCACCTGTTCGATGTCGGCGCCCAGCTTCTCGGCCACCCGCGCCAGCTCGTTCATGAAGCTGATGCGCGTGGCGAGCATCGCGTTCGCAGCGTACTTGCTGAGCTCGGCCGAGCGCACGTCCATCAGCACGAACTTGTCGCGGGTGCGCTGAAACGGACCGTACAGCGCCTGCATCAAGTGAATCGCACGCTCATCGTCTGCGCCGACGACGATGCGGTCAGGCCTCAGGAAGTCTTCGACCGCGGCGCCCTCTTTCAGGAACTCCGGGTTCGAGACCACGCTGTAGGGCACGTTCAGGCCGCGCTTTTCCAGCTCGGCCGCCACCGCGGCGTGCACCGCGCTGGCTGTTCCCACGGGCACGGTGCTCTTGTCGACGATGAGTTTGTAGTCCGTCATGTGGCGCCCGATGCTCTGCGCCGCGGCGAGCACATGCTGCATGTCGGCCGCACCGTCCTCATCGGCGGGTGTGCCCACCGCGATGAACTGGATGGTGCCGAAGCGCACGCCCTCCTTCACGTCGGTGCTGAAGTGCAGGCGCTCGCCCTCGACATTGCGCTGAATCAACTCCTTCAGGCCAGGTTCGTGGATCGGAATCTCGCCACGCCGCAGCATGTCGATCTTGCGTTGGTCCACGTCGATGCACAGCACGTCGTTGCCCATTTCGGCAAAGCACGCCCCGGTGACGAGGCCCACGTACCCAGTTCCCACGACCGTCAGTTTCACGTTTCACTCCTGGAAAGACTTCCCACCACCGAACGCGGCGCGTTCGTTCCCTCGGAACGAACGGCAGCGACTCTTGAGCAAATGTGGCTTTGCCACTTTGCTCAATCCCCTCGGGGGGCGGACGACGTATGTCGTCGGCCTGGGGGCGCTCATCACTGTTCCGATCAAGTACAGCGCGGCCGGTGGGTTCACAGCTCCCCCATCGCGCACCAGCGCGCGTTCCGATGCCGGGTCCAGACCGACAGCAGCTTTGACAGCTCGGCCAATTCGAGGTCCGACATCGTTTCGTGGTGCAGCATCAGACCGACACTCGCGCCCGGCACCGCGTGGTGGGCCAACTCGAGCGCGACGCGCTTCGACGCCGCGCCCGCATGCGCGCTAGCCAGGCGCCACTGCCGGGACCAGTCGCAGTGCACCGAAAGCTCGGTCATCACGTGCTGCGGCGCGGCGCCAACGTCGCGCGACAGCGGGCCAAAGCCGAGCCCGGCCAGCAGTTCAGCAGTGTCCGCCGCGAGCCGGTTCCAGGGCGGCGTGAAGATCGGGTCGACCGCGTCACCGCACAGGTCGGCCAGCCGCTCCTGGCCCTGGCGCAGGTCGGCCTCGCGCTGCCCGAGCGTGCGCGCCAGTCCGAACTCGCTACTGCGGCCCGTGCTTTCATGGTTGAGGTGCGCAAACCCGTGCTGATGAACGCCGATGCGCTGCCCGCCTTTGCGCCGCGCCGTCAGCTCGCGCGCCAGCGGCGGTGTCAGCGCGACCGGAATCGCCGCCAGGTCGATCGGCACTCGCAGTGCCTCGACGCTGCGCAGCAAGGCGATCAGCCGCTCGTCCGCCCAACCGGCGTCGTCGTCGCGAATGAAGAAGTTCACCGGCGCTGCCGCCGCGTCGAGCGCCTGGCACAGCGGGTCGGATGGCATGGCCCGTTCTGGCAACATCACGCGGCCTTGCGCTCGGTTTGGCGATGCAGCCGAGACAGCAACTCGGCGCAGCGCCGCGCGCCGTTCAAGTCGAGTGCGCAGGGCGTCGGTGTGAATGCCAGGAGCGCCTCGAGCGCCTGCGCCATGCGTGGCGGCGTCATGTCGGATGCGCGCAGCATCTGCATCGCTCCGAGCCTGGCCAGCCGCTCGGCGCGCGTGCGCTGCTCGTTTTCAGTCTTTGTTTCGTACGGCACAACGAGCGCGGGAACGCCGGCACCGACGATGTCGAGCGCACTGTTGTAGCCGCACTGGCTGATCGACGCGCGTGCCTGGCGCATCTCGGCCACCATGTCCGGCACGTGGCGCACCAGTTCCACACCGTCGAGCGTAGCCACCAGATCTTGCAAGCCCAACCATTCGGGCTGCGGCAGAAACGGCCCTGCGACGATGCGCAACGGCAGCGCTTGCCGCAACAACGCGCGCGCCTGAATCACGGCGCAGTACAGCGCGCCGCCGACGATGCCCCCGCCCGCGGACACCAGCACGTGCGCAGCGCGCTGCGCCTGGCCCTGAGCCACGCGCCGCGGCACGACGAAGCCGCTGTAGTGAACCGCGGTGCGCATTGGGCGCGACGGGCGAAAACTCTCCTCCAGGCGCGCGAACTCCGGATCGGCGTGCACGATCACGGCGTCGAAATAGCGGTCCGTGAGCCAGCGTGCGCGGTCGTCGTGGTGGCGCTGGTCGGGCCGCGCGTCGACCAGGATGTCGCGCAGGCTGCACACCACTTGCGCTGGCATTGCGCCGCACCGTACCTGACGAATCATCGGCAGAATTTCACCGGCAAATTTTTTGCGCCCGAACGGAAACAACTCCACCAGCAGCACTGCGGGGCGGGTACGCGCGATCGCGCGCTCAATCAGCTCGCGCCGCTGCACCATCGCCGCTGCAACGTCCGGCCGCGCGCTGTCGCGGCTGACCAAAGTGCCGCCATCGTCCATGCCGAGCGGCGGCAGGTCGATCAATTCAATGCCCGCGGGTACCGCAATGCCGGCCGGCAAGGGCCCGCCATTGAGGAACACGACGTGAAAGTGTTCGCGCAAGGAAGTTGCCAGCGCGAACGAGCGCGTCAGATGGCCGATTCCCAGCGAATGTTGGCAGTAGAAAACCAGGGACGGCCAACTTTTCGGCGCGGGCTTAGGCATGACGTTTCTCCACCAGGGCGAGGTAAGCGCCGCGCGAACGCAGCAGGGTTTCGTGCGAACCCGACTCGACGACGCGCCCGCTCTGCATCACGACGACTCGGTCGTAACGCGCCATGTCGGAGTAGTCGTGCGCAATCACGATCAGCGTGCGGTTGCGGTGCACACGCGCCACCGCTTCGTGAATCAGACGCGCCGAGACCGGATCGACCGACGCCGTGGGTTCATCGAGCACCAGAATCGCAGGCTCCTTGACGAGCGCGCGCGCCAGGCACAGCCGCTGGCGCTGGCCGCCCGACAGGTTGGCACCGCGCTCGCCGAGCTCAGTGTCGTAGCCTTCGGGAAGGTCGACAATGAACTCGTGCGCCCGCGCGTTGCGCGCCGCCGCCTCGACGGCTTCGAACGGCGCGTCAGGCCGGCCGTAGGCGATGTTTTCGCGCACCGACACGCCAAACAGCATGTTGTCTTGCAGCACGATGCCGATCTGGCTGCGCAGGCTTTCGCGCGCATAGCGCCGGATATCGATGCCGTCGATCAAGATGCGCCCTGCCGTGGGCTCGTACAGGCGCAGCAGCAAGTTGATGAGGGTCGACTTGCCGGCTCCCGAGGCACCGACCAGGGCGATGCGTTCTCCCGCGCGCAGGCGCAATGAGACTTCGCTCAACACCGGTTTGTCGGCCGCGTAGCCGAACGACACGTTCTCGAATACGATTTCGCCCGCGGGGTCGGTGAGTTCGATCGCGTCGGGCGGGTCTTCGATGTCGGGCTCGATCGCGAGGATTTCGGCGACGTGCCGCGCGCTGACCGACGCCCGCGCGAACTTGGTCGACAGCTTGCCCAAATCGCGCACCGGTTTGTACAGGCTGCTCACGTAGGCCACGAAGATGAGCAGCTCGCCGGGGCTCAAGCGGCCCTGAAGCACCTCGTGCGCGCCAAGCAACACCGTGACCGCCGTGCCCAGCGCCGTGATGACCGCGATCGCCTTGACCACCGCGCCGCTGCTGCGTGCGCTGCGCATGCCGCTTTCGTAGTTCGCTTCGATCTCGGCCTGGAAGCGCGTTTCCTCGTGCTGGCCGCGGCCGAAGGCTTGCACCAGCGCGATCGACGAGAGCACCTCGTTCAGGCGCGACGCCATTTGCCCTTCCTGCCTGCGCTGCACCCGTGCGGCGTCGCGCACGTTGTGGCTCATCCAGTGGATCACCAGCAACAGCGGCGGCAAGGTGGTGGCCACCGCGGCCGCGAGCTGCCAATTCAGGGTGAACATCACGACCAGCATGGCGATCACGGTGAGCGCGTTGCGCACGAACGTCAACGCCCACTCGGCAAACATGTCGCGCAGCAGGTTCGTGTCGCTGGCGACCTTGCCGATCAGCTCGCCCGTGCGGTTGTCGCGATGGAAGGCGAGCGACAAGCGTTGCAGGTGCGCGAACAACTCGCCACGCAAGCGCCAGGTGATGCGGTGCCCGACACGGGCGCTGCTGTAGAGCTGCAGGTACGCCATCGCACCGGAGGCCAGCGCCACCACGGCGATGGCGCTGGCCATCAGCACGAGGGCCGGCCACGTGCCCCACCCGAGCACGGCACTCAGCGGTGACAACGCCGGTGGCAGCGGTTTGGCCAACAAGACGTGGTCGAAGATGATCTTCAGCGGCCACGGAGTGAGCAATTCCGCCAGAACGACGCCGATGGCGCCGATGATCGCGAGCGCGACCGCCAAGCGTTGCTCTTTGAGGCACGCCAGGACCAGCGCACGCATTTGCCGGTTGTCATGCAGCGGATTTGCTTTCATGCGGTGCCCTCGATGCGCAGACTTGCGGCGAGGCGTTCGCAGGCCGTCAGGCGCGACTCGAGCAGCGCGTGCCAACCAGGTTCCTGGTAGATGAATGCCCGGCTCGCCTGCAAGAGTGTCTGCATCGAACGGTGCCATTGCAGCCACTGCGCGTTGAACGACTCCGGCGCCACGGCGCGGTACGCCGTGGTGAGCGAGTCCACTTGGCGCTCACAGCGAAGCGGCGATGAGCTCAGCTGTTCGAGCTTGACGATGAACTCAGCCAAGTCCTCCATCGGGTTGCCCAGCGCGAACTCGTCGAAATCGAAAAACACCACCCGACTCCCGTGCAGCCAGACCTGCTCAGGATGGAAGTCGCCATGAATCAAGGTCTGCCGGGCACGCGGCAGGCGCGTGGCCAGCGCCTCGAGCGTGGCGGCCAGGCTGCGCACACGCGGTGCAAATTCGGGCACAGCGCGGCTGATTTTTTGCACCCGAAGCTGCAACTCGCCGAGCCAATGGGTGGTCGACCGATTCGAACTCGCGGGCAACACGGCCCGGTGCAGCCTGGCCAGGGCATGTCCGATGCGTTCGAAATCGGCGATGGCATCGGCCGAATTCGCCACCACCATCAACGGTTGGCCCGGCGCGGCGGCCTGCCACACGGTGCGCGTCGCGCGGTCCCAGCCCAGTGGTTGGGCAACCCAGGGCGCGGCAGCATCGCTCTGCGCGATTGCCCAGCAATACTCAAAGCGCTGCAGCACGGTCTGCGCGACCCCCTCGTCGGCGAACGCCTTGCCGTACACGACGCATTGCGCTGGAGCCGCAGCGGCGCCGTTCAACGTGCAGCGCAGGGTGGCGCGCCGCTCGGGCTCATGGCGCAACACTTCAATCGACGCGACTGAATTGCCCAGGGCACGCACTGCGCCGGGAAGGTGCTCGGGCAAGCGTGCAGGGTCCACCAGCGCGGCGAGTTGCGGCAACGACGGATCGTTCGGCCACGCCCAGACGAGCATGTCGAGCTCACTCACCAGCGACAGTGCGGCACCTGCAGGCGGCCGCACCAACGCGGCTCGATCCGTGGCCGCGAACGCCGCGGCGCTCGCGCCATCTCGAAACGCCTTGGCGTAGCAGCGTTGCACGCTGCGCTGGCCGCTCGCGCCCTCGCGCACGTCGAGGTCCAGGCACATCGAAATCGGATTCGGATTGCGTCGCAGGGAGCTGCTGCGCCGCACTTTCGAGACGCGCACCGCGTCGATGACGCAGATTCCGGTTTGAAAGCCGGCCAGGCCACGCTGCAACGCGGCGCGCAAGAACTCCGCGTCGGGCGCTGCGTTCAGGTCCGCCCAGGGCCCAACCATGGCCGTTGCCGGTGCAAGTACCGCGTTCATGCCGCCAGCCTGTGGGGTGCCTGGAGCGCAGCGTCGATCGACCCGGCGCGCGCAATCGCGGCCGCCGCGTCGAGCAGCGGTTCGACAAGGGCATAGCGCCCAGGCTTCAGGTTCACGACCGAGCGCCACGCGCGCTGGCAGAACAGGCTGTTCGCGGTGCTCCAGGCCAGGCTGGCCTCGGAACAAGGCGTTCCCGACACGCCTGCGTAGGCGCGCACGAACCCGCGGCAAGCGACGAGCGCCGTGGCGATGCTCTGCCCACCCAGCAATGCGCGGTACAGCGCATCGGCGATCCAATCCCCCAGGTCGGCGACGGCGGGGCCGCGACAAACGCTGTCGAGGTCGATGAGGCCAAAGCGATCTCCCGCCACCAGAATATTGCGCGGGTGCAAATCGGCGTGCAAGGTGACATCCTTTTCTGCACACACGGCGTCGACGCCCACCGCGAGCGAGCTGGCCAGCGACCGAACTGCGCTCTCCCAGCCGGGCTCGACGCTCACCAAGGTTTCGCACACCAGGCGCAGGCGCGCGTGCCAGTCATCAGCAGCGGCTCTGCGCGGCGTCAGCACGGCGCTCGAGTGCATCTCGGCGAGCAGCGCGGCGACTCGCGAGGAGGCCGCCAAACTGACCTGGGGCGACTCGTCGAGCAGCGGAGTTCCGGCCAAGGCCAGCTGCCAATGCAAGCCGCAATCGGCCTGCCAGAGAATCGGCTGCGGCGTCAGCAACCGTCCTTGGGTTTGCGCCCCGCTGCGGCGCAGGGCCTGCATCACCGCGTGCGTGGTAGCGCCGCGCCGTTTGGCGTCGGCCTTCACGTAGACGGTCTGGACCTGCGCCTGGCCTGCGCTGCCGGTGCGGTAGGTCAACTCAGCTCGAGCAATCGCACGGTCTTCGGGGACGACCTGGACCAGTTCAATGTTGTGTGAAACGAGTTCACCCTGGCCGCCCGTCATGACAGCCAGCACTTCGGCCAGCACGCGCTGGCGTGCCGGGGAGTCGGCGCCCAACAGCGTGGCAGAGCGGCCCAGTTTGTGATCATTGGGCCACCAGGCCGCCACCATGTCCAAGGACGCGACATGCGAGGTCGTGGGGCTCGCGGTGCCGGTGGCGGGATCGCTAGGCACTGCTTTGGCGTAGCGTCTCAAGCTCTCGCCGGCGGCGCAAAAGCGCGCGGCGACGAGTTGCTGGACTGCTTCGCCCGACTGCGCGTCGCGCACGCGAAGGCGATACGAGACGACGATGTTGCGCCGTGGCCGATACTTGATTCGATCCACCGTGCAGGCCTCGACCGCCAGCCCTTGGCGATGCACCCGCAGCAGCGGCGCGAACACCTCGGCCATCGCCGAGCTGTTCAAGGCCAGCGGCAGGTGCGGCAAGACGGGATCGCTGGGCACGGTGCCGCGGCCGCTCATGCGCACGCCCTGTTCTCAGCGATTTGCACAGGCACGCCCTGCTCGCCTTGCCACAAGCTCGCGCCGGCATGAGAAACGGCACGGCGCACGCTGCCATCCGGGCCATGGCGCAGATGACACCAGCGCCCGGCGAACTTCAGGCCACTCAGCGCCCAGGTCGATGAACCCGCCCCTCGCGCATGGAACCATGTGTCCACCTGCGTCACGCCATCCAGTTCAAGGTCGATGCGAAGCGCCGTGGCTTGCTCCCCGCCCTCGCCCACTGCGCACAGGTCGGTCACGCGGACCCGTGCCGGCCGGCTGTGCCACGGCACGAGCACGCTGTCGAAATCGACGTTCGAGCCGCGCGCCGAACAGCGCAACGCCGGTGCCGCCTGCTTGCTGCCGTAGCGCTGCGAAACCCAGGCGTCGCGCAGGGCAGCGTCGATGCCTGGGCGGCGCGGCATGCCGATCGCGAGTCGTGGGCTGTTGACCCGGATGTCGGAGCCGACATCGATTCGCGTCTGGCCAAAGGCTGGCGCGCCGAGCTGGAAATTCAGCACGTAGTCATGCACGGTGGACGCGCGCAACGCATCGCTGACGATCCAGTAGCGCCCGTCGACGAATGCGATGCAGCGCTCGTGCACCGCGTCGTATTCGTGACTCGCGGCGCGGCCCCGCAGCAGCGTGAAACCCGCCGCTTCGGTGAACTCGACGAGGGCCGCCGCCGGCGCTGGCCCGGCCACCTTGTGCCGCACCGCCGTCTGTGAATGGCTCGACGCGGTCTTGATGGGCTTGCCCACATAACGCGTCTGGTTGCGGCCGTCCACGCACACCGTGTTGTGCGCGGCCGTACCGCGGAAATGCACACGCCAGTTCTCCGCGCTGGCGTCGATCGGCGCCTCGCTGTAGGTGTAGCGCCCCGGGTCGACGATGAGCGAGCGGCCGCCCGCCGCGAGCTCGAAGTTCAAGCAGTCGAAGTGACCGTGGTTGCCCTCACCGAGCGGCCCACTGTCGAACACCAGGTACTGCGCGGCGTCGAAGTCGTTCGGCCCGCTGCCCCAGGAGCTGCGCAGCACGGTATAGCCGCTGGCGCTGAAGTGCATGCCGGTTCGCGCCGGGGCGCGGCCCGCGGCGCCGCGCGTCGCGACCCACCGCATGTCTTCGCGGCGAAACAGTTCGGCGCCGAGCGCCAACAGCGGCAGGAAGCCGCGCGCGTCGCCATCCGACAGGCTGGGCACGCTGCCGTCCGGCTTGTGCACGTGCATGCTGAATTCGAGCGCACGCTCCAACAGGTGGTCCAGCTCCGGCGGCACCGTCACACGATGGCGAGCCGCCAACATGCGCACGTTCAGCCAGTTGCGCAGCGCGAGGTGGTGATAGTCGGTGGAGAGCTCGCAATGCACGCCGTCGGCGAGCAGGTCGGCGCGCATGTTGATCAGCGTTTCGCGCAAGGCGAATTCGCGCCAGTGCGCGGCGCGCTTCATTTCCGGGAATCCGACGCCGGCGAGGAAGATCGCGTAGAGCTCGAGCGTGCGGTGGTTGCGCTTGGGCGTGAGGTGGGCACACAGAAACTCGACCTGTTGATGCAAGGAACCGAGCAGGCGGCGAAAGAAGTCCGGCGCGACCGGCGCCACCTGCTGTGCGCCGTGCCAGGCAAAAGCGCGCAGGCTGTAGATCCAGTTCTGCACGCGCCGGCCCGTCACGTCGGCAGCGATGAAGCCCGGCGGGGTGGATCGAATCCAGCCGTCGATCAACTGAACCCAGCGTTTCGCGTAGTGCTGCCGGCCAGTCGCCAGATAGGCGCGCGCCAGACCCGGTGCGTAATAGAACTTGTGCAGCAGGATGTGCCACTCGACATCGGCGCTCGGGTTGTGCAGCCAGGCCAGCGGATCGGGCAGCGCGTGCGCTTCGCCATTGAACTCGAAAAGCCCGTCACACACGGCGTCGATTTTGGTTGGCGTGCACTCGTCTTCATCGACGATCAAATCGATGTGCACATCGCGCGGCGAGCGAAAGTGCGCGAGCAGTTCGGCGTCGTCCAAGCCTGCCCATGCGGCATGGAAGATCGATTCGCGGCGCGTCTCGGCCGCTGCCTCTTGCGCGAAGGCCGTGTGCGCAGCAGCAGCGCCAACAACAAGGCTCATGCTCGGGCCTGCACGCGAGTTTGAAGTTCGCCGCGGCCTGGACGTGCGCGAGCGAGTTGGCCGATGAACAGATCGCGCAGCGCGAGCGTGGTGCGGCGCGAATCGAAGCGTTCGCAAATGCGCTGCCGGCCCTGCGCCGACAGGCGGGCGTGCAGCGCATCGTCCTCGATCACGGCTTGCAGCGCCAGCGCCAGGGCGTTCACGTCGCGCGGCTCGACGAGCAGGCCGTGCACGCCATCGTCGATCAGCTCCGGAATGCCGGAAATCGCCGTCGACACGACCGGCACGCTCATCGCCATGGCCTCTGCCAGTACGTTCGGAAATCCGTCGCGGTCGCCGTCGTCCATGATCTGGCAGGGCAGCGCGAAGACGCGCGCTTGCGCATAAATGCGGCGCAGTTCATCCTGCGCCACGGCGCTGCGCAACTGCACGTGGGCGGCCAACTGGTGGCGCGCGATGAGCTGCGCAATGGCGTCAAAGGCGCTGCCCTTTTCGCCGACGATGACGCAGCGAAACGCCGCGCCTGCGTCGCGCAATCGGGCGCAGGCCTGCACCAGGTGGTCGAAGCCTTTTTTCTCGACGAAGCGGCCTACCGCGAGGATCAATGGCGGCGCTGCGGGAGCCGCGTCTGCGGTTCCTGCCGTCTGCGCCTCTTTCAGCGCCGGCGCGAACCAGTCGGTGTCCAGGCCATGGTAGATCGCGTGCACGTCATCGGGCCGCTCATGCCGGGCGCGCAGCACCTGTGCGTTGGCGCAGGTGCAAGTCGCGACGAAGCGCGCCGCGCCGAGCTTGCATTCCAGCAGGCGCCCCGGGTTGAGCTCGGCCTGGTAGATGTCTTTGGCGTGGGCGGTGAAACTGAAGCCGATGCCTGTCATGCGGCTGGCGAACCAGGTGATCGTCGCCACACCATGGCAGAAGTGGCCGTGCAAGTGGCCCACGTCGCCGGCGCGCAGCACCTGGTCGGCGATCTCGCCGGCTTGCAGGAACTCTTTGATGAAGACCTTGCGCAGGCGGTGCTGGCCGGATTCGTCGCGGCTGCGATGGCGCCACGCCAAGGCCAGCGCCGAGCCGGCAACGCCGAACCAGCGCAACGGGTGGTGCAACAGCACACGCAGGTGCGCGCCGCCGAACGCCGGCAGGTTGTCCGCGAGCCATCTCGCCAGCGTGGTGCCGGACAACGAAGTGGCCTTGGGCAGGTAGGTCAGCGGCGCACGAATCGTGGCGACAACCGGGTGCACGAGAGGCTCGTTCTCGCGTTTGACCGAGAACAGCCGCAGCCCCATGCCCAGGCGCTCGAGTTGATGAATTTCATGCGCGATGAAGGTCTCCGACAGGCGTGGAAAGCCCTTCATCACGTAGGCGACCTTGGCGCCTGCCGCGGCCTCAAGCGACGGCGCGGCGGGCTGGGTTTTGTGCGTGGTCATGGGTTCGTTCCAGCAGTTGCAGCAAGAGCTGCAGGTTGTGCGGGTTGTTGAAGCCTTCGGCGATCGTTTCGCGCCCCCTGCGACCGAGCTGCGCGCCCAGCGCCGGATCGCCGACCAACTCGGCAATCGCATCGGCGAGCGCGCGGGCGTCGTCGGCTTGCACGAGCAGGCCGTTGTGGCGATGCCGCACCAGCTCCGGAATTCCAGAAACGCGGCTGGCGACTACGGGAACGCCGACAGCCATGGCTTCGAGCAAAACGTTCGGAATGCCGTCACGATCGCCGTCCGCGGCGATGCGCGAAGGCTGCACGTACACGCTGGCGAGCGCGTAGCGTTCCACGACTTCGTCGCGCACGAGTTTGCCTGTGAGCGCGACGCGGTCCGTCAGTTCGTACGAGTCGATCATTGCCTGAAGCCGATCGCGCTCCTCGCCGTAACCGACGATTTCGCAGCGAAACAGCAAGCCGCGTCCACGCAGTAACCTGCACGCGTCGATCAGCGTGTCGAGCCCTTTCTTGGCGCGAAGGCGACCCACGCTCAAGATCAGCGGCGCCAGACCGGTTGCCTTGCGGATGTGGGGGTTGAACACGCCCTGGTCGATGCCGTGGTACATGCGATGCACGCCAGCCTGCGGGGCGATCTCGCGCAGCGTGCGGCAGTTGAACTCGGTGCACGTGACCGTGAATCGCGCGGCAACGAGCTTGCGCCGCAGATCGGCAGGGTTGGACAGGTAAATGTCCTTGGCGTGCGCCGAAATCGAGAACCCGATCCCGCTCAACTGTGCAACCAGTTCGGCGATGTCGGCGGGCGAGGATATGAAGTGCGTGTGCAAGTGCCGCACGCCGTCCTCGCGCAACTGGCCGGCAAGCCAGCAGGCACGCGCGAAGTCGAGCAGCCCGCCGCGGCCCCGGCTTGCCGCAGCGCTCAGCGCGCGCGCATAGCGCAGCGGCGATGCCAGCAGCAGCCTCAAGTGACGTGCGGCAAAGGTATAGCCGTGGCCGGCCAGCGAGTGCGGGACCTGTACCGGCGAAGCGGCGACGCGCGTTACAGCGCCGTGGGTCACGGAATCGGGGGGCGCGGCCAGGGTGTAGATGCGCAGCGACACGCCGAGCTGCTCCAGGCCCAGGACCTCCTCGAGAATGAAGGTCTCGGAAAGCTTTGGAAATGCTTTGACCAAGAGGCCGATCGGCGGATTGCTTGGGCTGTTGTTGGAATTCATGGTGGATCGAAAAGGGCTGGAAAATTTGTTGGCGCACAGCATGGATTTCCCTGGAGTGACGTTCGGCCTGGCCCAGCCGCACTCATGAACATCAGGGAGCCATGCAGGTGCTTCCGACAGAGCCACGAACGCGCTTGAAAATACGTTGAATCGCAAAATGCGGGCTGGCAACGATTCGAGAATTTGCGCCTGCTCCCGCGACTCGGCGCCCGTAGAGCAACCCAACCAAGTCATCAGTCATGGCTTAGTCAAACCACTTTTATTCAGCCCCACCATGAGCACCTGAAGCAGCTGATCTGCCTGGCTTCTGCGGACGATCCTGTTGCCCGAACGCTGTCAAACGTCGGCGCGCAAAAGGGATGGTGGAGCCAGGAGACCTCGTGGACTCGCACTTATGGCAGGTATCCAGCCGGGCTCGCTTCCTATGCGATTCTGGTCTATGAGTCCAAACAAATACCCAAACATATCTGCCTGGTTGAAATAGAAAACGACAAACCATTGGAAACAGCGCCGAATACTGTTGCTCAGGTTGACTTGATTGGTTGGATAACCATCTGTCGATTCATGG
>JANOLA010000425.1:0-4027 GCA_031419535.1 Burkholderiales bacterium
CCTCGTCGCGCCGCTCGAGCACGAGCTTGCGGTTCATGTCGGTGGCGTTGTAGATGCGGTCTTCGATGACGTTGCCGAGCTTGTCGAGCATGCCCTCGGGTGGGCGCCAGCCGAACGTGTCTTTGTCCAAATCGACGCGGATCACTTTGTACGGCGCCAGGTAGCCGTCTTCGATGCCTTGCTTCAAGGAGTATGTGTACACCGGATCGCCGAAGTACTCGGCGTTGGAGATGTGCTCGGTTTCCTTCGGCGTGGCGGTGAGGCCGATCTGCGTGGCGCTCTTGAAGTACGTGAGGATCTCGCGCCAGGCCGAATCTTCGTCGGCGCTGCCGCGGTGGCATTCGTCAACGACGATCAGGTCGAAGAAATCGGGCGAGAACTGCTTGTAGATGTTCTGCTCTTCCTCGGTGCCCGAGACCGCTTGGTACAGCGACAAGTAGATTTCGTAGCTCTTGTCGACCTGCTTGGTCGTCTTGTTCACGGCCAGATCGAGTTCTTCGATGAAGTGCTTGCCGGTGTTGGCATCGACGCGTTCCACGCCCTTTGCGTTCGGGCTCAGCTTGGCCATCGCGCCCTTGAAGGGGCGGAAGTCGTTGACCATGGTCTGGTCGATGAGGATGTTGCGGTCGGCGAGAAACAGGATTCGCTTTTGACCGGACGCCTTGTCGGCCCGCCAGCTCGACTTCCACAGCCGGTAGATGATCTGGAACGCCGTGTAGGTCTTGCCCGTGCCGGTGGCCATGACGAGCAGGATGCGGCTCTGCCCGCGTGCAATCGCCTCGACTGTTCGGTTGATGGCCCCCATCTGGTAGTAGCGCGGAGTCTTGCTGGGCGAATAGGGCTGGCCGGCAATGGCTTGTTCCTCGAGCGTCCAACCCTTCCAGGCGCACAGCCGTGCCCACAGTTCGGCGGAAGATGGGAATTGATCGAGAGCGAGGTTCGATTCCAGCGTGCCCGTGGTCAGCGTGGCATCGCGGAACACAAAACCATCGCCGTTGCTCGAGAACATGAAAGGCACGTCCAACAGTGCGGCGTAGGTCAGCGCCTGCGGCATGCCGGCGCCGACCGCATGCGTGTTGTCCTTCGCTTCGATCACCGCCAACGGGATGTTGGCCTTCCAGAACAGCACATAGTCGGCGCGCAGCACCGACTTCTTGTCGCGGCTGGCGTGTCTTCCTCGCACCACCATGCGGCCCGGGCGCAGTGGGACCTCGCGAAGAATCTGCTCGATCACGTCCCAGCCGGCTTGCACTAGCGCGGGACTGATGAACTTTTCGCAGATGTCGGTTTCGCTGAGCTTGCTCTTGTCCAACCGCGTCCCTTCATGCGGCGCCACTGCGCTTGCACCGGCGGCGCGTGGAGTCTACCTGCCGGATGCCGCACGCTTCGGCAACGCGGTTCGGCCGCACGGTTCGGCAGCACGGTTCGGCCGCGGCCGCGATTGGATACGATGCGACTCCGCCGCGCCGAGGCGCGCTTTCTCTGACCGCATACCATTTGCAGGAGCACCACGATGAACCTAGACGCCTTTGCCAAGGGCCTGAAAACGCGCCGCGAGGTGCTGGGCGCCGAGTACGTGGACAACGCGCTGAAGAATGCCGACGAGTTCAACCAGCCGATGCAGGAGTTCGTCACCGAATACTGTTGGGACCAGGTCTGGAACCGGCCCGGGCTGGACCGGCGCACGCGCAGCATGCTCAACCTGGCGATGCTGACCGCGCTGAACCGTCCGCACGAGTTGAAGCTGCATGTGCGCGGCGCCATCAACAACGGCGTCAGCAAGGACGAGATCCGCGAGGTGTTCTTGCAGGCGGCGGTCTACTGCGGCGTGCCGGCGGCGATCGACAGTTTTCGCAATGCGCGGGAAGTGTTCAAGGAGCTCGGGCTGTGAGCTGAGCGCTTGCGCAAAACCCTCACCCCAACCCTCTCCCAGAGGGAGCGGGAGAACATCGCGTCAATACCCGATCGCCGCCCCATCGCTGCGCGGGTCGGAGCCACCGTAGCGCATGCTGCTCTCGGCATCGATCGTGATGCCGTGCGCGTGGCCGGCGAGTTCGTGCCAGTCGCCCCAGCGGTCGAGCGGGTGGCCCCGGCGTTCGAGTTCGTCGATCGTCTGTTTCGGAAAGCGTGCCTCGATATGCAGCGTGTCGCGCGCCTGACCGAGTGCAAAACGGCCCGACAACCAGCGCGGCGCTTCCACCGCTTCCTGAATGTTGCGGCCGAAGTCGATCATGTTGACGTAGGTCTGCGCGTGGATCTGCGGCTGGCCGTCGGCGCCCATGCAGCCGACCACCCCCCAGAGCTTGTCCGCGCCACTCTGGTCCTGACGAAACGCCAGCGATGCGATCAAGGTGTGCAGCGGCGTCTTGCCCGGCGCCACGCAGTTCGGGTGCGCTTCGTCAAGCGAGAAGTAGGCGCTTCGGTTTTGCAGCATCACGCCGGTGTTGCCGGCCACGACGCATGACCCGAACACGCCGTACAAGCTGTTGATCAGCGCCGCCGCGTTGCCCTGCGCGTCGACCGCGGCGATGAACACCGTGTCGCCCTTCAAGCTGCCGTGCGAGGGAATCTTGTCCCACGACAAGGCACGCGCCGGGTCCATCAGCGCGCGGCGCTCGTCGGCGTAGGCCTTGGAGATCAGCTTGTTCATCGGCACGTCGGCGAAGCGCGGGTCGGCGAGGAAGTGGTCGCGGTCGTGGTAAGCGATTTGTTTGGCCTGCACCATCAGGTGCGCGTGGTCGGCGCCGAGGTAGGCGCGCTTGTGCAGCTCGAAGGGTTCGAGCAGGTTCAGCATCTCGAGCACCGTGAAGCCTTGCGTCGGCGCGGGCGTTTCGTAGATCGTCACGCCGCGGTAGCTGCCGCGCAGCGGCTCGCCCCAGCGTGCGTCTTGCGCGGCGAGGTCGGCTGCCGTGAAGAAACCGCCGCTGCCCTGCGAGAAGCGCGCGAGTTCGCGCCCCACGTCGCCCGCGTAGAAGCCCACGTGGCCGCCTTGTGCGAGTGCGCCGAGCGTGCGCGCGAGGTTCGGGTTCTTCAGCGTGCTGCCGGTGCGCGGCGCACGGCCCTGCGGCAGATAGATCGCCGCCGATTCGGCGTGTGGCGCGAGCTCGGGCGCGACCGCGTCGATCCAACCGGCCAGGCGCTCAGTGACGGGAAAGCCGTCGCGCGCGTAGCCGGTGGCCGCCTCCAGGCAACGTGCGAACGGCACGCGCCCGAATTCGCGGTGCGCCTCCACCCAGCTCGACACGGCGCCAGGCGTCGTGAGCGTCGCGGGCAGCACACCGCGAAATGGAATCTCGCTGTGGCCACGCTCACGGAACCACGCCGCGCCGGCGCTGGCCGCGGCGCGCCCGCCGCCGTCGAGGTAGCGCACCGAATTCGACTTCGCATCGTGAATGAGCCAGAACGCGTCGCCGCCCAGGCCCGTCATGTGCGGGTAGATCACGGCGAGTGCGCTGCTCGCGGCAATCGCCGCGTCCACTGCCGAGCCGCCGGCCCGCAGCACGTCCACACCCGCGCTGGAGGCGAGCGAATGCGGGCAGGTGACCATGCCCGAAGGTGACATCGTGACGGGACGGCCGGTGGTGATTTCCATGAGATTCGCGGTGTTCGAGACAAGCGCATGCTGCGCGGCGGGCACAGTATCGGTGACGAGCACCGCTGCCTGCGTCGCTCACAATCCGGGCATCATTGCGCCGATGCTCTCCCGTCTCTCCAGCTCGCTCGGCCGCCGCTCAGCCCACTGGAGCCCCACCACGCGCGGCCTGCTCTGGGTGTGCGCGGCCGGCTTTCTGTTCAGCATGCTCAACGCCCTGATGCGCTGGCTGACGCTGCAGGTCGACCCGTTTCTGGCGCAGTTTCTGCGCTACTTCCTCGGCATCGTCGTGTTGCTGCCGATCGTGCTGTATCGGGGCATCAGGCACTACATGCCGCGCCAGGTGGGCGGCCAGTTCACGCGCGGCGCGCTGCACACGCTCGGCCTGTGTCTCTGGTTCATCGCGCTGCCGAAAATTCCGCTGGCCAACATGAC
>JANOLA010000426.1:0-7296 GCA_031419535.1 Burkholderiales bacterium
GTGCAACCCGGCGTTCGGTGTGAAGACGCTCGCCGAATTGGTGGCCAAGGCCAAGTCCGGCAAGTACGCCTACGCCTCGGGCGGCGCCGGCGTGCCGGGACACCTTTCGATGGAGCTGCTGCAATCGATGGCCGGCTTCGAGATGGCGCATGTGCCGTACAAAGGCCCGGCGCCGGCCGCGCAAGACGTGATCGGCAACCAGGTGCCGTGCGGGCTGCTGGCCGGGCCGACGGTGCTGCCCCATGTGCGCGCCGGCAAGCTGGTGGCGCTGGGCGTCTCGGGCAGCAAACGTTCGCCCACGCTGCCCGAGGTGCCCACGCTCGCCGAGGCTGGTGTTGCCGGCTACCAGGCCGATTTCGCGCTCGCGATGTTCGCGCCGCGCGGCACGCCGGAGGCGACCATCGCGCGGTTTCGCCAAGCCTTCGTCGAGGCGCTCAAAGCGCCCGACGTTCAGGCGAAACTCGAAGCCGGCGACCAGATCGTCGTCGGCAACACGCCGGCGCAAGCCGCCGCGCAGCTCGCCGCCGACTCGAAGAAGTGGGGCGACGTGGCGCGCCGCATCGGGCTCGGGCTGGATTGAATCAGGAGACTTGCCATGCCAGACAACTTTCCCAACACGCAAGGTCAGGCCCTCGACAGCGGAGCGCCGCTCGCGCCGGAAATTCGTGCCCAGGCCTGGCTCAACACGCCCGCGCCGATCGCGCTCGCGGATTTGCGCGGGCGCGTGATCGTGCTGCACGCGTTCCAGATGCTGTGCCCGGGCTGCGTGGCGCACGGCATCCCGCAGACGGTGCGCATCCAGCAGACCTTCGCCCCCACGGACGTGCAAGTGCTCGGCATCCACACCGTGTTCGAGCACCACGCGGTGATGGGCCGCGCCGCGCTCGAAGTTTTTGTTCACGAGTACCGGCTGACGTTTCCGATCGCGATCGACATGCCGGCCGAACAGGGTTCGATTCCGCGCACGATGCAGGCCTATGAATTCAACGGCACGCCGAGCCTGGTGCTGATCGACCGCGCCGGCCGCTTGCGCTTCAGCCACTTCGGCCGCATCGACGACATGGAAGTCGGCGCGCGCATCGCGGCGCTGCTCGCCGAAGCGCCACCGGCTGCGTGATGTTCGCGCCTGAACAAGCCCGAGCCGCCGCCGCGGCGTTCGACCTGAAGAGCTTGCCCCGTGAGTTCTACGCCGACCCGTTTCCGTTTTACCGCGCGCTGCGCGAACACGAGCCGGTGAAGCGCTTCGCCGATGGCAGCGTGCTGCTCACGCGTTATGCCGACTGCGAGTACGTCTACAAGCGCCCGTTGCTGTTCAACTCCGACAAGAAGTACGAGTTCAAGCCGAAGTACGGCGACTCGCCGCTCTATGAGCACCACACGACGAGCCTGGTGTTCAACGACGCACCGCTGCACACGCGGGTGCGCCGTCTCATCATGGGCGCGCTGTCGCCCAAGGCGGTGGCCGAGATGCAGCCGGCGCTGTGGGCGCTCGTCGATCGCTTGCTCGACGATCTGGCGCGCAAGGCGGCCTCTCACGGATCGGTCGACCTGGTGGAAGACTTCGCCGCGGCGATCCCGATTGAAGTGATCGGCAACCTGCTCGGCGTGCCGAAGCACCAGCGCTCACCGCTGCGCGAATGGTCGCTCGCGATCCTCGGCGCGCTGGAACCCGTGTTGCGGCTAGACGCGGCCGAGCGGGGGAATCGCGCGGTGCGCGAGTTCCTGGCCTGTCTCGAAGGCTTGATCGCGGAGCGCCGCGCCCACCCTGGCGACCCGCAGCGCGACGTGCTGACGAACCTGATCCAGGGCGCGCCCGGCGGCGAACGCCTGAGCGCGAAGGAGTTGCTGCACAACTGCATCTTCCTGCTCAACGCCGGCCACGAGACGACGACGAACCTGATCGCCAACGGCCTGGTCGCGCTGGCGCGGCACCCCGATCAGAAACAGCGCCTGCTCGCGCAGCCCGAGCTCATCAAACCGGCGATCGAAGAAATCCTGCGGTTCGAGAGCAGCAACCAGCTCGGCAACCGCCGCACCACGCAAGGCGTGGAGGTGGGCGGCGTGGCGCTGCCCGAGGGTTGCTCGATCACGCTCGGCATCGGCGCGGCGAACCGCGACCCGGCGCAGTTCAGCGACCCCGAATCCTTTGATGTGGGCCGCACGCCGAACCGGCACCTCGCGTTCGGCAGCGGCATTCACCAATGCGTGGGAATGGGGCTCGCGCGCCTGGAGGGCGAGATCGCGCTGTCGCGTTTTCTCGCGCGCTTCCCGCGCTATGCGTTGTTGGGTACACCGGTGCGCGGTGAGCGCGCGCGTTTTCGCGGGTTCGTCGGCGTGCCGTGCCAAGTCGACGCTTGATCGCTGCGAACTTCGACAAACGAACGCGCCTTGTTTCCTCTGCACGCGGCAGTACGCGTCTTGACTCCCTCTCCCTGCGGGAGAGGGCAGGGGTGAGGGCAGAACCCCAACCGCGTTACTTCGCCAACCCGTCCAGCCCCGCCTTCGCGACCACGCCGTCTTGCTCGGCTGAGCCGCCGGACACGCCCACGCCGCCGATGATCTTGCCGTCAACGACGATCGGCAGGCCGCCTTCCACCGCGTTCGCGCCGCGCAGCGTGAGCACACGCAGCCCCGCGCCGCCACCGGCGAGAGCGTCCTGGAACACCTTGGTCGAGCGGCGGTACAGCGCGGCCGACGCCGCCTTGTCCTGCGCCACGGCGACGCTGCCGATCTGCGTGTTGTCCATGCGCTCGAACGCCATCAGGTTGCCGCCGGTGTCGATCGAATCGCCACCGCCATCGGAATGTTCTGCTTGCGCGCGTCGGCCATCGCCGCGACCATCACCTTGTGCGCCTGGTCGTAGCTGATGTTGGCGCCGTACTGAGGTGCCTGGGCTTGTGCGCTGCCCATCAGGCTCCACAGGGCGGTTGCGGCGAGCAGGGCGGTGATTCGTTGGGCGGTCATTCGTGTCTCCTGGATGGTTGGGGTGCTTTGCGCGCCGCCGGGGGTGTTCAGCCACGTTCAGTCGCGGCGGCTGCCAATGAGCGTAGCATCCTCGCGGGGCGGCTGAACAGCGGGTCAACCCCGCCCGGCGCGCTCACAACACGAGTTCGATCAGGCACGGCCCTGGGCTCGCCAGCGCGCGTCGAAATGCGACGGCCAGCGCATCCAGGTCGTCGACCGATTGCGCCGGCACGCCATGCCCCTTGGCCAGCGCCACCCAGTCGAGCGCCGGACGATCGATGTTCAACATGTCGGTCGCGCGCTGCCCGGGCTGACCCGCGCCGACACTCGCGAACTCGCCGCGCAGGATCTGGTACGAACGGTTCGCCAGGATCAGCACTTTCACGTTCAGGCCTTCGCGCGCCATCGTCCAGAGGGCCTGCAAGGTGTACATCGCGCTGCCGTCGCCCTCTAACAGGATCACGGGGCAGCCGGGCGCCGCGAGTGCCGCGCCGGTGGCCGCGGGTGGGCCGAAGCCGATCGAGCCGCCCATCAGATTGAGCCAGTCGTGCGGCGGTGCGTTCGCCGTCGCGCCGCCGAAGTTGCGGCCCACAGAAATCGATTCGTCGACGACGATCGCGTCTTCGGGCAACAGCGCACCGAGCACGCTGGCGATGCCCTCGGCCGTGATGCGGCCGCTGGGCAGCGCCGGGCGGTCCAGTGTCGCGACAAACGCCGGCGCGACGCCGCGCGCGCCCAGCCGATCAGCGAGCGCTTCAAGTGCGCCGACGATGTCTTCATCCACCGCGGCGAGCCGCGTCACGCCGCAGGTGGCGGGCAACAGCAGGCTCGGCTTGCCGGGGTAGGCGAAGAACGCCACCGGCACCTTGGCGCCGACCAGCACCACCTCCTGCAAATCCTTCAACTTCGCAAGCGCCGCATCGACAACGTAAGGAATGCGTTGCGTGCGCACCCGGCCCGCGCCGCGTTGCAGGCGCGGCACGTTGTTCTCCAGCAGCAGTGCGCAGCCGGTCTTCGCGGAGATGCGCCCGGCGAGATTCAGCGCGGTTTCGCGCGCCGCGATGCCGCCGAGCAGCAGCGCGCCAGGCTTGCCGCTCCGCAAGGCCTTGGCGGCGGCGTCAATCGCCTGCGCCGCCACCTCGCGCCGCGCCGCAACCGGCAGCGCGGCCGCAGGCCCTGACGCCGCGCCCCACGCCGTATCGGCCGGAAGAATGAGCGTCGCGATGCGACCGGGCGCGCAGCGCGCCTGCGCCACGGCCATCGCGCCATCGCCCGCCACCGCTGCCGAGCTGCGGGACGTGTGCACCCAGTGCGACATCGGCCGCGCGATGCCTTCCACGTCGGCCGTCAGCGGTGCGTCGTATTGAAGATGATCGATCGCGTGCTCGCCGACGATGTTGACGACGCCCGAGCCCGCCTTCTTCGCGTTGTGCAAGTTGGCGGACGCATTCGCCAGCCCCGGGCCGAGGTGCAGCAGCGTCGCGGCAGGTTGGTCGGTCATGCGGAAGTAGCCGTCCGCCGCGCCGCTGACCACGCCCTCGAACAGGCCGAGCACGCAGCGCATGCCGGGAACCGAGTCGAGCGCGGCGACGAAGTGCATCTCGGAAGTGCCGGGGTTCGCGAAGCAGACTTCGACGCCGCTCGCGACAAGGGTGCGCACCAGGCTTTCGGCGCCGTTCATGCAAGTCGATCAGAGGTCACTGGGGGGCGGGGCGAGAGATTGCGTTGTCGCCGAAGTGTAGGCAGGTTCGCCACTGCGCTGGCCGCCCTGGATCTGCTCGGCGCGCTGACGCACCTGCAATTGCCAAGATGAACGACACCACGTCAGACTCAAAGCAGCAGCGCCGCCAAGCCGCAGCACAGGCCGAGAAGAAACGCACCCAGCACCGGCAGCGTCGGGCGCCACCGCCGCCACGGGATGTTGACGGGGCCGCTGACCGCAACGGGCCAGCGCGGCGTTGCTGGCGCCGCCGTGTCACTGGGCGGCTCGTCGCCGCGTTCATCTGTCGCCACGCCCGCCACCCTGTCGGCGCTCGCATCGGCGGCAGCGAAGCCGTCACGCACGAAGCGGCCGATGCGCTTTGTGGCATCCCGGGCTTCAGGAAGAAAGTCGAACAGCGGAAACACATGCGGCATGTCGTGCCACACCTCGAGCGTCGCGCTCGGGCACTTGCCGGCGAAGCGCACGGCATCGTCGAGCAGCAGCTCAGTGCTGCCCACCAGCACCAGGATCGGCGGCAAACCGTGCAGGTTGCCGTGCAGCGGCGACACATGCGGGTGCGTGCGCAGGCTGGCATCGCGCAAATACAGCGGCGTCAACGCGTGGAACAGGCTCGGCGCGAACATGGCATCAATGCCATCGTTGCGCTTCAATGAATCGCCACTCAGCGTGCCGTCGGTCGCGGGCGACAGAACCACGGCGCAGGCAGGCAGCGGCAGGCCTTCGTCGCGCGCACGCAGCAGCAGGCCCAGCGTGAGGCTGCCGCCGGCCGAGTCGCCGGCGATAGCGATGTCGTGCGCTTTGAAGCCGTTGGCGAGCAGATGGCGATAGGCGGCGATGCAATCGTCCAGCGCCGCCGGACACGGATGCTCAGGCGCGAGGCGGTAGCTCGGCATCAGCGCGCGGGCCCGCGCCTCGAAGCCGATGCGCGCGGCCAAGGCGCCGTGAATGCGGGGCGTCTCGATGATGAAGCCGCCGCCGTGAAGGTAGAGAACAACGCGGTCCTTGCGCGCACCCTTGGCGTCGATCCAGGTGGCCTTGACGTTGCCGATCAAGAGCTCGGTGGTTCGCGTCGCGTGCGGCGGGTTCGGATACATGCCGTCCGCGCGCGCCGCCCACTTGCGCACCTCCATGTAATCGGGATTCGCGGCGAGGTGGTCGCGCGCCATGCGCAGCGTCGGGCGCAGCGCCTGGCGCGTCAGAAAGTCGGGGAGTTGCATCGCACTATTCTGGGCCCGTGACGTGTGCCCGTGACGTGTGCCCACGCAGTGCGCCGGCGCAGGGTGCCGACACCGTGGCGTAGCGCACCGGGCTCACAAACGCCAAACGGGGGCCCTGCGCAAGCCAAGCCCCCGCTTCGAACGCATGCGCGTTCTGTCTTGTCGGGCTCAAGCCCGGCGCAGAGCGTGTGAGTGAATCGGGCGTGCTCAGGTCAGGCCGCGGCGCGCTTGGCCACACGCTTCGCCGCGGACTTCACCACCGCCTTCGCCTTGCGCGCCGCAGGGGCAGCGCGGCGCTTCGCATCGAACGCGGCTTTGCGCGCGCTGGTACGCAGCGGCCGGGCACCGGCGGCATCGGCCAGCGCGTTCGCGCCTTGGGAGATTTTTTGCGACACGACAAGGGCGACCTTCGCACCCGGCAGCGCCACGCGCGCGGCGCTTTGCAGGCCGCTGGCGACGGCTGCGTTGTCGATGGCAGCGGCGAATTCGGCGACTTTCGAGACCTGCGCGGCCACCACGGCGGAACTGAACTGAATCGCCTGCTCGGCGCGCAGCGCCACTTGCTCGACGCCCTGTTGGATGACTTCGCTGACCTTGCCGCGAACTTCATTCGCACGCTCGGTGACGCGCGGTGCGAACTTGGCGGTGCGCGGGTAGACGCGGTTCTCCAGCGCGCCGTTCACGGCGCCCAGCAGACGCTGACCGCCGAGCCGATAAGCCACGACGCCGCGGCTCGCGGCATCGCGACAGTTTTCGAGGGTTTGGACGGTGACGCTGCTCAGGGTCTGGGTGTTCATGGTGTGATGGATCCTTGGGTTGGAGTGGCGATGTTCAATCGCAGGCCGCGAGTATCGGCAGCGCAGCGTAGGGAGCGATACCCAAAATGCCCCTGATTCCTAGAGGAAGCACTCCAATGCGCCGCGCCCGCGGCTATGCTGCGCCCCATGAACCTGATCGACCTGCAAGGCCGGCGTGTCCTGATCACGCAATGCGGCGAGTTCATGGGCCCGGCGCTGCAACGCGTGTTCGGCGAACTCGGCGCCAGCGTGATCGCGGACCCGCGGGCACTCGGCGACGAGCCCGGCATGGCGCAACGCGTCGTGCACGATGCCGGCGAGGTCGACGTGCTGATCGCGCAGCCGGCACTGCCCGCGCCGACGTCCGCGGTGGCCGATGTCACCGACGAAGAATGGCGCCGCACCTTCGCGCACCTGGTCGACCCGTTGCCGCGCCTGCTGCGCGCGGTGCTGCCGCAAATGCGCGCGCGCGGGCGCGGCAAGATCGTCGTGATGGGCAGCGCCGCCGGGCTGCGCGGCATGAAGCGCAACTCGACCTACGCCGCCGCGCGCGGCGCTCAGTTGGCGTGGGTGCGCGCGGCAGGGCTGGAGATCG
>JANOLA010000427.1:0-4940 GCA_031419535.1 Burkholderiales bacterium
CCGGTGATGTTGGCGCAGTAGTGCGGCACGATGCCGGCCGCGAACAGGGCCTCCGTGACGGGAGAGTAGAGCGGCGTCGGCGCGAGCAGCGCTTCGCCGTAGAGCGCACCGCTGGCCAGAGGCGTGAGGTAACCCTTAGCCAGGCGTTCGACGAGCTTGCGTGCCAAGCTCAAGCCGTTGGCGTGGATGCCGCTCGCGCCGAGCAACACGATCGCGTCGCCGGGCGCGAGCGCCTCACCGAGCGACAGTCGTTGTTTCGGATTGACGATGCCGGTGCACGACGCCGCCAGGTCGATGCGCCCGGCTTCGACGATTCCCGCCAGCGCCGGCGTTTCGCCGCCGCCCCACGCGACGCCGCAAACGTCGCAGGCGCGCTTCCAACCGGCCACGAGCGCGGCGCCGCGGGCGGCGTCGTCGAACCTGTCCGACCCGCCCGCGGCCCAGTAGGCTTGCACGATGAGCGGCGTCGCGCCCACCGTGATCAAGTCGTTGACCGCCATCGCGATCGTGTCTTGGGCGATTCCCCCGTAGTAGTCCTTGCCGGTCAGCGCGTGCATCTCGTCGGCCACCAGCGCTTTCGAGCCCAGGCACTCGACGATGCTGGCCAGATAGAACGGCCCCACGTCGACGACATACGCCGATTCGCCGCGCGACGCGGCCACTTCGCTGAAGCCACGCGCCGCGAGGTGATGCGCGGTGCTCGCCGCGGCGCGCTGCGCGGCTACTTTCAGCGGGTCGATGCTGTCGTATCGGACGCCGGCTTGCGCGTAGCTGAGCGTTGCGCCGGGGCTGGGCAAGTCGTTGGGTGCGGGCATGAGAGACAGGCGGATCGAGCGTCGCGCTTCAAGCATCGGGGCCGCGATTATCCGGCAGCGCTCGGACGCGCAGGTCCCCTCGTACCCCCTCGTAGAATGCGTGCCATGTCCTCACCCGTGCTCGCTCGCAAGTACCGGCCGCGCGAATTCGAGGCGCTGGTGGGCCAAGAGCATGTCGTGCAAGCCTTGACGAACGCGCTCGAGCAGCGCCGCCTGCACCACGCCTACCTGTTCACCGGCACGCGCGGCGTGGGCAAGACGACGGTGGCGCGAATCCTCGCCAAATCGCTGAACTGCGTCGGCGCCGACGCGCGCGGCGACGTGACCTCGCGGCCGTGTGGCGTTTGCGCCGCGTGCAGTGACATCGATGCCGGGCGCTTTGTCGACTATGTGGAACTCGACGCCGCGTCAAACCGTGGTGTCGAGGAGATCGGCCAGTTGCTCGCGCAAGCCGTCTACAAACCCGTGCTCGGGCGCTTCAAGGTCTACATGATCGACGAAGTGCACATGCTGTCGAACACCGCGTTCAATGCGATGCTCAAGACGCTCGAGGAGCCGCCGGACTATCTGAAGTTCGTGTTGGCGACGACCGACCCGCAAAAGGTTCCGGCCACCGTGCTGTCGCGCTGCTTGCAGTTCAACCTGCGGCCGATGGCACCGGACACGATCGCGCAGCACCTGATAATGGTGCTCGGGCAAGAAAGGATCGAAGCCGAGCCGGGCGCGCTGCGCCTGTTGGCGCGCGCCGCGCGCGGATCGATGCGCGATGCCTTGTCGCTCACCGACCAGGCCATCGCCTACGGGGCAGGGCGCTTGAGCGAGGAAGAAGTGCGGCGCATGCTCGGCGCCGTGGATCGCGGCCACGCGGTGCGCATCGTCGAGGCCATCGCCGCGCGCGACGGCGCCGCGGTGGTGCGCAGCGTCGACGAGCTGCGCGGCCTCGGCCTTTCAGGCAGCGGCACGCTCGAAGAGCTGTGTGAGCTTTTGCAACGCATGGCGGTGGCGCAGGCGGTGCCCGATGCCATTGAAGCCGACGAACCCGGGGCCGACGATGTGCGCCGCCTGGCCAGTCGATTGCCCGCCGACGAAACGCAACTGTTCTACAGCATCGTGCTGCATGGCCGCGCCGACCTGGCCGTCTCGCCCGACGAATACAGCGGCCTGGTGATGGTGCTGCTGCGGATGCTCGCGTTTGCCCCGGCTGGCGCTGCGGCGCAGCCGCGTGCACCCGCCGCATCGCGCCCTGCACCGGCTGCCGCGCCCGCTTCGCCCGCGGCGGGCGGCAACGGGTCCGGGGCGCGCGAAGCGGCACTTGCGGCGGGAAGCAATGCGACAGCGGCGCTGCGGGTTCCCGCCCGAACGGCAAGCGCGACAGTGCTGGAGGAGCCGCAGGCGCCGTATCGGCCACCGGCGCAGGCCCAGGCGGCTCAACTCCAGGCTGCTCAACTCCAGGTCGCCGCTCCAGCTGCTCCAGCCGCTCAGCCGCCGTCCGCGACCTTGTCCGCCGAACTGGGCGAACGCTGGCACGCCCTGGTGCGGCAGATGATCGACGCGGGCTCGATCTCGGCCCTGGTTCGCGAACTGGCGATGCAGGCGCAGTGCGTGTTCATCGACGACGCGGCGCAACCGGCGCTGTTTCGGCTGCGCGTCGCGCGCGAGAACCTGCGCACCGAGCCGCAGCTCGACAAATTGCAGACAGCGCTTGGCGAATGCCTGCAGCGCGATCTGCGCATTGAAGCCGAGCCGGGCATCGCCCAAGACAGCCCGGCGCTGCGCGAGCAGGCCGAGCGCGACCGCGTGCAGGCCGAAGCCGAACAGCTGATTGCGAACGATCCGCTGGTGCTTTCGCTGCTCAGCCAGTACAAGGGTGCGCGCATCGTTCCCGGATCGATCAAACCGAATTGACAGATTGAGTGAGCACCAAGGAGAGCCGTGATGATGAAGGGTCAACTCGCCGGGCTGATGAAACAAGCCCAGTCGATGCAAGAAAATCTCAAGCGCGCGCAGGACGAGCTTGCGACGATGGAAGTCGAAGGCCAATCGGGCGCCGGGCTGGTGAAGGTGACGATGACGTGCAAGCATGACGTCAAGCGCATCACCATCGACCCGAGCCTGCTCGCCGACGACAAAGACATGCTCGAGGACCTGGTGGCCGCCGCCTTCAACGACGGCGTGCGCCGTGCCGAAGCCGTGAGCCAGGAGAAGCTGGGCAAGCTCACGGCGGGCATGCCCATGCCCCCGGGAATGAAATTCCCGTTCTGAAGCTGTTTGCCGCAATCCCCAGCCCGTGCGGGAATCGTCCCTCGAAGGCCTGATCGACGCGTTGAAGCGCCTGCCCGGCGTGGGCGCGAAGTCGGCGCAACGCATGGCGTTTCACCTGCTCCAGCGCGACCGGGAAGGTGCGCGCCGCATCTCTGGCGCGCTCACCTCGGCACTGGACTCGGTGCGCCACTGCGAGCGCTGCCGTACCTTGACCGAAGCGGCGCTTTGCGCCGTGTGCGCCGACGCCGGGCGCGATGTGCATCAGCTGTGCGTGGTCGAAACCCCGGCCGACCAGGCGGCGCTCGAGCGCACCGGCAGCTATCGCGGCCACTATTTCGTGTTGATGGGTCGCATCAGCCCGCTTGACGGCGTGGGTGCCGGAGACATCGGCGCGCTACAACTGCTGGAGCGGGCCACCGATGGCCTGGTGAATGAAGTCATCATCGCCACCAACTTCACCGCCGAAGGCGAAGCCACCGCCCATGTGCTGAGCGAGGCACTGAAGTCGCGCGGCTTGCGCGTCACGCGCCTTGCGCGAGGCGTGCCGATTGGCAGCGAATTGGAGTACGTGGACCTGGGGACCATCGCGCACGCCCTGGTGGACCGGCGCTGAGCGGCAGTCCCCGGCGCGCCAAACCTGAGCGGCGGACCGCCGCGCGCCAAACCTGAGCGGCGCTTAGCCGTCGGTGAGCCGCACGCCGAACTTCAGCGCTTGGCGACTTGCACGGGCGAGCTTCGCGACGTGAGCGGCTTTGAGGGTGCGGCGCGAAGCGTTGGGCTCGCGCCGCCGCCCTTGGTGCGCACCACCTTCGTGGTCGGCTTCGCAGTCGGCGGCTTCATGGCCAACGTGCCCCTCGGCGCAGATTTCGCGGCGACGAACACGGTCACCTTCTGGCCCGGGCGAAACGCCGAACCCACGTCGGTCGCATTCCACTGCGCCACGTTTTCCTGCGACAGGCGGTAGCGCCGCGCGACCGAGGCGACGCTGTCGCGCCGGCCGGCGCGCAATTGCACGCGGCGCACCTGGGTGCCGTCGGGCGACAGCACAATGGTTCCGTTGTCCGCCACGTGTTCCGACACGTCGGTCTGGCTGGCGTCGGCGCGCGGCACGAGCAGTGTCGAGCCGGCTTTGATCAGCATGTGCTGAGGAATCGAATTCAACTGGCGCAGCAGCGCCTCGTCCATGCCGACCCGCCGCGCCGCATCGGCGGGCTTCAAGGTCTGCGGGGCCACCCAAGCCGTCCAGCTCGCCAGGCGGCCGGTGTATTCGGGCAACTCTTGAACGAAGCGGCTCGCGTTGTCGAACGGCAAGAGCACCTGCGGCGTACCGGCGGCCAGGATCACCGGCTTGTTCATCTGCGGGTTGAGCGAGCGAAACTCTTCAACGCTCAATCCTGCCAGGCGCGCCGCGACGTCGACGTCGATGTCGCGCTGAATCGGCACGCTCAGGAAGTAGGGATGGTTGTCGAGCTCGGGCAAGGCCAGGCCGAATTCGCCGGGGCGCGCGACGATGTTCTTCACGGCCTGCAACTTGGGCACGTAGTGGCGAGTCTCGTTGGGCATCTTCAGGCTGGCGTAGTCGGTGGGCTTGCGCGCCGCGCGGTTCTTCGCGATGGCGCGCCCCACGCTGCCTTCGCCCCAGTTGTAGGCGGCCAGCGCGAGGTGCCAGTCGCCGAACATGCCGTACAGTTTTTCCAGGTAGTCGAGCGCCGCGCGCGTGGAGGCGAGCACGTCGCGCCGGTCGTCGCGAAACACGTTCTGCTTGAGGTCGAAAGTCCGTCCCGTGGCAGCATGAACTGCCACATGCCTGAGGCGCGCGCCGAAGACATGGCCTCGGGATTGAACGCGCTTTCAATGAACGGC
>JANOLA010000428.1:0-21558 GCA_031419535.1 Burkholderiales bacterium
TGTCGGACAAGAACAAGCCGCTCTACAACTACTTCAAGCAGCTCTTCGCACAGGTCACGAACCCGCCGATCGACCCGATTCGAGAGGCGATCGTGATGTCGCTCGTGTCGTTCATCGGCCCCAAGCCCAACCTGCTGGACATCAACGCGGTCAATCCGCCGATGCGGCTGGAAGTGGCGCAGCCGATCCTTGACTTCGAAGACATGGCCCGGCTGCGCGGCATCGAACAGCACACCGCCGCCAAGTTCAAAGGTTATGAGCTCGACATCACCTACCCGCTGCTGTGGGGCCATGAAGGTGTGGAGGCCAAACTCGCCTCGCTGTGCGCGGAGTCGGTGGACGCCATCCGAAGCGGCCACAACATCCTGATCGTGAGCGATCGCAAGATGGACCGCGACCATGTCGCCATTCCGGCCGCTCTCGCGCTCTCCGCCGTGCACCAACACCTGATCCGCGAAGGCCTGCGCACAACGGCCGGCCTGGTGGTCGAAACCGCATCGGCGCGCGAAGTGCATCACTTCGCGGTGCTCGCGGGCTATGGCGCCGAGGCCGTGCACCCCTACCTGGCGATGCAGACACTCGCCGCTCTGCACCGCGAACTTCCGGGCGACCTGAGCGTGGAGAAGGCGATCGCCAACTACGTCAAGGCGGTCGGCAAGGGCCTGTCGAAAATCATGTCGAAGATGGGCGTGTCGACCTACATGTCGTACTGCGGTGCGCAACTCTTCGAAGCGATCGGGCTCGAATCGAAATTCGTCCAGAAATTCTTCCGTGGCACGGCAAGCCAGGTGGGTGGCATCGGCGTGTTCGAAGTCGCCGAAGAAGCGATTCGCATGCACGTGGCGGCATTCGGCGAAGACCCGATTCTCGACACCATGCTGGAGGCCGGGGGCGAATACGCCTGGCGCGTGCGCGGCGAAGAACACATGTGGACACCCGACGCCATTGCCAAGCTCCAACACAGCGCGCGCGGCAACCGCTACGACACGAACAAGGAATACGCACAACTCAACAACGACCAGTCGCAGCGCCACATGACGCTGCGCGGCCTGTTTGAATTCAGAAACGACCCGGCCAAGGCCATCCCCATCGACGAAGTCGAACCGGCCGCCGAGATCGTGAAACGTTTCGCCACCGGGGCGATGTCGCTCGGTTCCATCTCGACCGAAGCGCACACGACACTTGCGGTCGCAATGAACCGCATCGGCGGCAAGAGCAATACCGGTGAAGGCGGCGAAGACCCGGCGCGCTATCGCGGTGAACTCAAGGGCATCCCCATCACCACCGGCACCAAACTCAGCGATGTGCTCGGTATCGCCGTGGTCGCTTCCGACTACGCACTGCAACAAGGCGACTCGCTGCGCAGCAAGATCAAGCAGGTCGCATCGGGGCGCTTTGGCGTCACGACCGAATACCTGGTCAGCGCCGATCAGATCCAGATCAAGATGGCGCAAGGTGCCAAGCCCGGCGAAGGCGGGCAACTGCCGGGCACCAAGGTCAGCGACTACATCGGCATGCTGCGCTATTCGGTCCCCGGCGTCGGCCTGATCTCGCCGCCGCCACACCACGACATCTACTCCATCGAAGACCTGGCGCAATTGATCCACGACCTGAAAAACGCCAATTCACGCGCCAGCATCAGCGTCAAACTCGTCAGTGAAGTGGGCGTGGGCACCGTTGCGGCCGGCGTTGCCAAGGCGAAGGCGGATCATGTGGTGATCGCCGGGCACGACGGCGGCACCGGTGCGTCGCCTTGGAGTTCGATCAAACACGCGGGCACGCCTTGGGAGCTCGGCCTGGCTGAGACGCAGCAGACCCTCGTGCTGAACCGCTTGCGCGGGCGGATCCGCGTCCAGGCCGATGGCCAGATGAAAACCGGACGCGACGTCGTGATCGGGGCGCTGCTCGGGGCCGACGAATTCGGGTTCGCCACCGCACCGCTCGTCGCACAGGGGTGCATCATGATGCGCAAGTGCCACCTCAACACCTGCCCCGTCGGCGTGGCCACGCAAGACCCGGCGTTGCGCGCCAAGTTCCAGGGGCGGCCCGAGCATGTCGTCAACTTCTTCTTCTTCGTTGCCGAGGAGGCGCGAAGCATCATGGCGCAACTCGGCATTCGAAAGTTCGACGACCTGATCGGTCGTGTCGATCTGCTCGACACCAAGCGAGGCATCGCCCACTGGAAAGCCAAGGGCCTCGACTTCAGCCGCATCTTCCACCAACCCACCGCGCCGGCCGATGTGCCCAGGCGCCAGGTGTCGGAACAAGACCACGGCCTGGCCAGGGCGCTCGACGTGAGGCTCATCGAGAAGTGCCGCCCGGCCCTGGACCGTGGCGAGAAAGTGCAGTTCATCGAGGCCGTGCGCAATGTGAACCGAACCGTCGGCGCCATGCTCTCCGGCGAACTGGTCCGGCTCCACCCGCAGGGCCTGCCTGACGACACCATCTTCATTCAGATGGAAGGCTCTGGCGGGCAAAGTTTTGGTGCGTTTCTCGCCAAGGGCATCACGCTGTACCTGATCGGCGACGCCAACGATTACACCGGTAAGGGCATGAGCGGTGGCCGTATCGCGATCCGCCCGAGCATCGATTTCCGGGGCGACTCCACCGCGAACATCATCGTCGGCAATACCGTCTTGTATGGTGCGACGAGCGGCGAGGCATTCTTCCGCGGCGTGGCCGGCGAGCGCTTTGCAGTTCGGCTGTCGGGTGCGACGGCGGTGGTGGAGGGCACGGGCGACCATGGCTGCGAATACATGACGGGCGGAACCGTGGTCGTGCTGGGCAAGACCGGGCGCAATTTCGCTGCCGGCATGAGCGGCGGCATCGCCTACGAGTTCGACGAAGATGGCCAGTTCGCGCGGCGCTGCAACACGTCGATGGTGGCCCTCGGCCCCGTCGCGAGCAGTAGCGAACAAGAGCTATCGCTGGACCCGGCGCTGTGGCACAAGGGCAGCACCGATGAGGCCCTGTTGCGAGGTTTGATCGAAGGCCACTACAAATGGACCGGCAGCCTGCGCGCACGCCACATCCTTGACCATTGGGTCGAGTCGCGAGCGAAGTTCGTCAAGGTATTCCCTACCGAGTACAAGCGGGCGCTCGCCGAACTCGCCGCAAAGTCATCGGGCGCAGCCCACCAGGAAGCAAAGCCACAGCCCACCGCGGACAGCGCGAAGCGGCGAAGCGGCGACACAACCAAGACAGTCGTCCCGGCAAAGTAAGCCCCAGACGTCATCGGACACACAGAGAACAGCATGGGCAAAGTCACCGGGTTCATGGACTACGAACGGCTCGAGGAAGGCTACGAGCCGGTCGCGAAACGCATCAAGAGCTACGACGAATTCGTCATCACGCTGAAAGAGGACCAGGCGAAGGTTCAAAGTGCACGGTGCATGGACTGCGGCACGCCGTTTTGCAACAGCGGCTGCCCTGTCAACAACATCATTCCCGACTTCAACGATCTCGTGTACCGCGGCGAATGGCGCAACGCCCTCGAGGTCTTGCATTCCACGAACAACTTTCCGGAGTTCACGGGCCGCGTCTGCCCCGCACCCTGCGAGGCCGCCTGCACGCTCAACGTGAACAACGACGCGGTGGGCATCAAGAGCATCGAACACGCGATCATCGATCGCGGCTGGGCCGAGGGCTGGGTTCAGTCTCGGCCGGCCAAGCACGCGACCGGCAAACGCGTGGCCGTCGTTGGTTCGGGTCCGGCCGGCCTGGCTGCGGCGCAGCAACTCGCGCGCGCAGGACACGCCGTGACCGTCTTCGAAAAGAACGATGCGCTCGGCGGCCTTTTGCGCTACGGCATCCCAGACTTCAAGCTCGCTAAGACGCACGTCGATCGGCGCATCGCCCAGATGCAAGCCGAGGGTGTGCAGTTCCGCACCGGCGTGCTGGTCGGCGAACTGCCGGCGGGCAGCAAGGTCACGAACTGGGCCACGCAGCGCATCGCGCCGTCGCAACTGCGAGAGCAGTTCGACGCGGTGCTGCTCTGCGGTGGCGCGGAGCAGTCGCGCGATCTGCCCGTTCCCGGGCGCCACCTGGACGGGATTCATTTCGCGATGGAGTTCCTTCCGCAGCAAAACCGGGTCAACGGCGGTGCCAAGGTCGAGAATCAACTGCGCGCCGACGGCAAGCACGTCGTGGTGATCGGCGGTGGCGACACCGGCAGCGACTGCGTGGGTACGAGCAACCGCCACGGCGCGAAGAGCGTGACCCAGTTCGAACTGCTTCCCATGCCACCGGAGCACGAGAACAAGCCGCTGGTCTGGCCTTACTGGCCGATCAAGCTGCGCACCTCGTCGAGCCATGAAGAAGGCTGCGCGCGCGAATTCGCGATCGCGACCAAGGAGTTCATCGGCGACTAGGAAGAGGGCAAAGCGGGCCACGTCACGGCGCTGAAGACCGTGCAGGTGCAGTGGCAAGGCAGCAGAACAGTCGAAGTGCCCGGCAGCGAAAAGACGATCCCTGCCGACCTGGTGCTGCTGGCCATGGGATTCACCGGCCCGGTGGCGACCCTGCTCGAAGGGCTCTCAGTCGAAAAAGATCCGCGCGGCAATGCCCGAGCCAGCACGGAATTCAAAGGCGGCTACGCGACGAGCGTCGCCAACGTCTTTGCCGCCGGTGACATTCGCCGCGGCCAGTCGCTCGTGGTGTGGGCGATTCGCGAGGGGCGTCAGGCGGCACGCGCTGTCGACGAGTGTCTGATGGGGCACAGCGACTTGCCTCGCTGAGCCCGACGCCGCGACCTCGCCGATCGGCGAGGCGCACAAGACGCGGCACTGAGCCGCTCAGCGCACGCGCGCACGGCTACATCTGAACACGCGCATCAACCTGTGCTTGCACTCGTCGACCGGGTGTGACAGCTTCAGGTTGGTCGGCTGCAACTGGCCTTCTCCCGACCGGACCGTTCGTCTGCGCTGCCGACCCCACCTGTCGGAGGGGGGTCATCGCGTGTGCACTTTGGCACAGCACGGCGAACCCATCGTCCGCAGAATCCCCTCAAGCAAAGGTTGCGCAACTCCGAAGCAGCGTGATCGACCCACATTGAGGACCCGCCATGTCGCACCCGATCGCAGCAAGTTCAACGGCCCGCAAACGCCTTCGCGGCTTCACGCTGATCGAACTCATGATCACGATCGCCATCGTCGCGATCCTGTCAGCGGTGGCCGTGCCCGCGTACTCCGACTACATCCGCCGCGGGCAGTTGCCCGAGGCGTTCACGAATCTCGCGGACTACCAGGTGAAGATGGAGCAGTACTACCAGGACAACCGCAACTACGGCACGGCGGCATGCGCGGATGTCGGCCCGCCATCGTGGTCGGCCTGGCCGTCAAACAGGAAGTACTTCGCCTTTGACTGCAGGCTCAGCGCTGGGGGGCAAGGCTACGACATCACGGCTACAGGTAGTTCGGCGCGCGCGGTCGGACACGACTACGCGGTGAATCAAGACAACACCCAGACCACCAGCAACTTCAAGGGCGCCGCGGTCGTCAAGACCTGCTGGGTGGCGAGGGGCGACGAATGTTGACTTCCCGAAACCCGCAGCGCGGCGTCACGCTCGTCGAACTTGTCGTCGTATTCGTCGTCGTGGGCCTGTTGGTCGTCGCCGCCGCACCCAGCATCGGCGCGTGGATCGGGAATGCGAGTGTGCGCAACACGGCGCAATCGATCCAGGCAGGCCTGAACCGCGCACGTGCCGAAGCGGTTCGCTCGAATCGCTCCGTGCGCTTCTCGCTGGTGGCCACGAGCGATACCGCCGTGCTCGACAACAGTTGTGCCCTGTCCGCTGCCGGAGCATCGTGGGTGGTCAGTGTCAACGACCCGACTTCACTGTGCGCGGACGTGCCCTCGACCAGCGTGACGCCAATGATCGTGGACAAGGCGGCCGGCGGAGCCGGTGCCCGCAGGGTTGCGGTATCTGCCCTGGACACGAACGGCGTGGCGGCGAATACCGTCACGTTCAACTCATTCGGCCGCGTTGCCGACGCCGCGCCGATCGCCCGTATCGACGTCGACAACGAAGTCATCGGTGACGACTACAGAAGGCTGCGAATCCTCGTCGGCACCGGCGGCGTGATTCGCATGTGCGACGTGAAGGTCACCGACGCAAACGATCCACGCAAGTGCTGAGGACTCCATGAAAAATGCTCAGGGAAACAATCTCATCGGCCGTCGCAAAAATGCGGCCAGAGGCGTCATGCTGATCGAGGCCTTGGTGGCCCTGCTGATCTTCGCCTTCGGCGTGCTCGGCCTGGTGGGTCTGCAGGCCACGATGACGAAGGCGCAGGGCACGGCGAAGTTTCGCGCCGACGCGGCGTTTCTGGCCCAACAGGTGCTGGGATCGATGTGGTCGGACGCGCCCAACCTTGCAACCTACGGCGCAGGCGGCGGCGGCGTCGTTGGCTGCGCCGGCAATCTGCGCTGCTACAACTGGGACAAGAAGGTGAAAAGTACGTTGCCTGGCGGAAGCACGGCGATCACGGTGGTCGGGTCGGAAGTGACAGTCGCAATCAGCTGGACCCAGCCGAACGAGGGCACACACACCTACACGACGCGGAGTACGATCGCGTTGAACGCGCCATGAAGCGCCCCGGAGTTCATGGGGTATATCGAGTGGCGATGCGAAACCGCGGCGTGACGCTGGTCGAATTGATGGTCGGCATGCTGATCGGTTTGCTCGCCGTCATCGTCATCACGCAGGTCATGTTGATCTCGGAGGGACAGAAGCGCACCACGACCGGGGGCTCCGACGCACAGGTCAACGCCGCGTTGGCCTTGTATGCGGTCCAACGCGATGTGGAAATGGCGGGCTATGGCATCACCAGCAGCCCTACTGCCATTGGCTGCCCGATCAGCGCGCGCTTCAATGGCGCTGCACCCACAGGCTTCGTGCCCATCCTTGCGCCTGTGGTCATCACACGGGAAGCCGATCGACCGGCGGGGAGTATTGGCGACGCGATCCGCGTGCTCGCGAGCTCAAAGACCACGTATTCGGTTCCGACGCGTGTCGCTGCCCCCTACGTGCCGGGAGGCCTGGCCTTCCCGGTGACAGCTTCGCTGGGTATCAGAATGGACGATCTGGCACTCATTGCCGATGACCCCACGCAACCATGTTGGGTGTTCCAGGCAAGCGCCAACCCTACCAGTGAATCGGTCCCGCGCGCGGACAACGCAGCGAACTGGAATTCGCCGGGCATGCCGAACATTCCCTACGTCACGGGGAGCGTACTGATCAATCTGGGCACCTTGGTCGATAACACCTACCAGATCGTTGGCAACACGCTTCAGCAGGTAAGTTTCGATCTGAGTTCGCCAAACAGTCGGCCCACGCGCGACGTGCAAACCGAGATCGTCAACATGCGGGCGCTATACGGCAAGGACACCACTCTGCCCACGCCGGATGGTGTTGTCGACCTTTACGACGACGTAATGCCGCTCAACAACGCCCAGTGGCAACAAGTCATCGCCGTGCGCATCGTCGTCGTGGCACGAAGCGAACAGTTCGAGAAGGAAGACATCACACCAGCCAATCTGCTCTGGGACGTCGGCAGCACCCCCCCGACGACCGGAGCCGTGGCCTGCGGCGCTGGGAGCCAATGTTTGACGCTTGGCATCGATCACATTCCGAACTGGAAGCGCTACCGCTACAAGCAGTTCGATACCGTGATCCCGCTGCGAAACATGCTTTGGAAGTCCTGAGGGTGAGGCTGACGATGTTCATAGCGCTTGAATCGAAACCGACCTCGGCGCGCCGGCAGCGCGGCATGTCCTTGCTGTTTGCACTGCTCGCGCTTGCGGCGTTGTCGCTCGCGGGCGTCGCCCTGGTGCGCTCCGTCAACACCAGCGCGCAGGTCATCGGAAACCTCGGGTTCAAACAAGACGCCACCAGCGCAGGCAGCCGGGCCACCGAAACCGCGGTCGCGTGGTTGAAGGCGAACCCGGCCCTTCTCGATTCAGACAGTCCTCCCGGTTACTACGCGACATCGCTGGAATCGATGGACCCGACGGGGCGCACGACCACGGAGTTGAACAAACTTGGTCTGATCAATTGGGACAGCGACGGCTGCGCCTACGCTGTCGCTGGCACGTTCGCGAACTGCAGCTTGCTGCCGAAGGAAGTTCCCCCGGCAGCGGGAGACACGACCAGTTCGAAATACCTGATCTCCAGGCTTTGCGAGAAAGCCGAGGCCATGAGCGGAACCAACATCTGTGCCAAGCCCGCGATGTTGTCGTCGTCCGGGCAGCCGTGCAAGGGTGTCCCCACACCTGGTTCGGCATGCTGGTTCGCGAAGCCGGTCACCGTCCCGTACTACCGGATCATCGTTCGTACGACGGGGGCTCGAAACACGGTCAGCTACACCGAAACGATCGTTCACTTTTAAGCATTCCACGAAGGCAGGGAGCCTCACCATGCACACCACCAATCACCGCCACGGCCGCTCGCCTTCGTTGCAGACGATGGGGCTGGGCTTGGTCTGGCTGGCCGTCAGCAGCGCCACGTTCGCCGCCAGCGTCGACATTGCCAACGCGCCGATGAGCACGTCGTCGCCGACGGCCGTCAAGGCGAACGTCATGTTCACGCTCGACGACTCGGGTTCGATGGGGCTGAAGTACATGCCTGACGACATGAACAGTACAGGCAAGTATGGCTATCGATCCGCCCAATGCAACGGCTTGGCCTTCAACCCCTTGATCACCTACGCCTTGCCCGTCGATTCAACGGGTGTGGCGGTTGCGCCGGGTAGCCTGAGTTCGTTGAACCTGAACACGGGATCGTTCAGCAGTACCAGGAATATCCTCTCGGCCGGGCCGACGGTGGGCATGGGCAGCGTGCCTGTCACGACCAATGGCGGATCGTCGGGCAGCTATTCAGTCGGCGATGAGGTCGTTCTGTACAGCAACAGCGATACCTCGAAGTGGATGCTCGGCAATGTGACAGCGTGGAACAGCTCAAGCGCTGCGCTGACCGTCAACGTGACTGGAACTTCAGGCAGCGGCGCGCTTGCGAGTCCATGGGTCGGAAAAGGGGATGGCGGCCTTCCTTCCTACTACCTCTACACCGGCAGTGAACCGAAGATGGGCTGGACCTACACCACCAGCGGCATCGTCACGAGCACGGACCACTACAAGCAGTGCATGAGCAATGTCGGCAGCACGCCTGGCAGCGCCGTCTTCACGAAGAAGATCGTCAGTTCCACGTCTGGCCCTGCCGGCGCGGATGAGCGGCAGAACTACGCAAACTGGCTCGCGTATTACCAGACGCGCATGGACCTGATGAAGGCCGGCGTCAGCATTGCGTTCAAGAGCATCGGCGACAAGTACCGAGTCGGCTTCAACAAGATCAGCTCGACTTCGGTGACAGGCAGCGGCTTTCTCGATATCGCAGATTTCGGAACGACCCAGAAGGCAAACTTCTACACCAAGCTGAATGCTTCGTCGCCGGGCAGCAGCACGCCGCTGCGAGGCGCGATGTCAAAGGTTGGCCAATACTTTGCCAAAAAGCGTTCTGGGCAAACCATCGACCCGGTCCAGTATTCGTGCCAGAAGAACTTCCATGTGCTGTCGACCGACGGCTACTGGAACGTCGGCAACGAAACGTCGAGCTATGGGCCGAAGAGACTGGACAACACCACCAATGTGGGCCAACAGGACGGTACGGCTGTGCGGCCGATGTTCGACGGCGCGATTGCAACAAGCACGACGATTGAAACCTTCAACACCACGAGCACGACGGTGACGACCGTGGTCACGCCGCAGACGACGGTCGCCACGGTGAAGAATACGACCACGACGCAAACTCCCGTGACGGGGTGGTCGCGATTCCAGTACGGTTCTTCGCTGCGGCTCACGCATAACGTGAGCAACTCTGGAATTCTGCGTTGTACGAGCGGCGCCTTCTCAGCCGGCCCCAATTGCACGATCACGGTGACCGTGCCATCGTCGCCGGCGCATGGCCTTCAAGCCGGGGACACGATCACCATCAGCGGTTCGAACGTTACCAACTACAACGGCACATGGACGATCCTCGGCGGCGGCAACAGCCCCACGACGACGACCTACAAGTTCACGATGACGGGGCTCGTGGTCCGCCCTCCGTCGGCGAGCGCGTCTTTTGGCACCACGACCTATACGTCCGGCACGTGCCCGTCGGGCCAGGGCACGCTGAGCAGGCAGGAACAGCGCGGCGACGAGTACACGGTCAGCAACAGCGCGACGACGACGACGACGACAACGCCTTCGACGAGTACGACGGTGGCCACCGCCGTGACCACCACGCCGTATACGCACACGACGATCGTCGTGAACGGCGTGCAGACGTCGAACACGACGGTGGCCGGTACTCCGACCACTACCTCGACACCGGTCACGACCGTTGTATCGGGTACGCCCGTGAATGGGGTCAATACCATAGTCACTGCTGGCGCGAACACGCCGCCGACCTACTCGAGCTACGGGGCATCGACCAACGTGTGCGTGCCTGCGATACCGAGCCCCAACCCGTCGACGCCCGTAGCGCTCGGCAGCCCGGGCAGCAGCACGCCGATCGTGACGGGCCCGGTAAACACAACGACAGGGCCGACGACAACAGGAACAGCGGGTGCGCCGTCGATCGTCGGGCCAACCGTGGTGCAAGGCCCGAGCACGACCAACACGAACACGGTCGTCACCGGGGGATCCACCGATTCGCTGGCCGACGTCGCGATGTACTACTACAAGACCGATCTTCGCGATGCCTCGCTTGGTAACTGCCAGGGGGCGCTGGGCGTAGGCACCAATGTTTGCAATGACAACGTCGTGGCGCAAGGCAATGACGTGGCCAGTTGGCAGCACATGACGACGTTTACGCTGGGTCTGGGCGTGAACGGAATTCTGAAATACGACCCGGCCTACCTGACGCAGGTGTCGGGCGACTACAACGACCTGAAGCAGGGTACGAAAGACTGGTCCTTGCCCGGCGACGGCAATGGAGCGGAGAACATCGACGACCTCTGGCACGCCGCAGTGAACGGCCGCGGCCAGTACTTCAGCGCGACCGATCCGACGACCCTGGCCAGCAGCCTGAGCGGCATATTGGCTGGAATCGAAGCGAAGATCGGTTCGGCCTCCGCAGCCGCGGCCAGCAACCTGCAGCCGATCGCAGGCGACAACAAGCTGTTCGTCGCGCAGTTCACGTCCGCTAAGTGGATCGGTGACGTTCTCGCACTCTCGATCGATCCGGTGACCGGCGTTGTTTCGCCAACCATTACGTGGAGCGCGAAGACGCAACTCAACTCCATGGTCGCAGCCGGCACACCACGCAACATCTACTACTTCCAAAGCGGCGCGCCCAACAACTTGCAGAGCTTTACGTACACCAACCTGGACAGCGCTGGCCTGAGTGGTCACATGAACAACATCTGCACCAAGTCGCCTGAAATGGTGTCGCATTGCGCTTTGCTTTCCCCGGCGAACGTGGCCATTGCAAATACGGGGTCCAACCTGGTCACCTGGCTGCGTGGCGGCTACAACGCGGCGTATCGGCTGCGGGAAAGCCCGTTGGGCGACATCATTGGCGGTGCACCGATTTACATGGGCAAGCCGCCGTTCAGATACACGGAGAACGGTTACGCGGGCTTTGTCAGCGCAAAGGCGAGCCGCACCGGAGTCGTCTATGTGGCAGCCAATGACGGGATGCTGCACGCCTTTGACGGAAACACGGGCGTCGAAAAGTGGGCGTTCATGCCGTCAGGCGTTCTGCCCAACCTGTACAAGCTGGCCGACAACAACTACGCCGCCAACCACCGGTATCTGCTCGACGGTGCGCCCATGATCGGCGATATCTGGACGGGCACGACCTGGAAAACGATTCTCGTTGGTGGCCTCGGTGCCGGTGGGCGCAGCTACTATGCGCTCGACATCACCGACCCGAACAGCCCGATTGCGCTGTGGGAATTCACCGACACACACCTGGGTCTGGCCTTTGGCAATCCGATCATTACCAAGCGCGCGGATGGAACCTGGGTGGTCGTTGTCAGCTCGGGCTACAACAACAATGTGGCCGGGGGCGACGGGAACGGGCGCATGTATGTTCTGAACGCCAATAGCGGCGCGCTGATCACGTCGATCCAGACCTATACGGCCCCGGCAACGCCAGCGGGGACAGCCACCACACCGAACGGCCTGGCCAAACTCAACGCCTGGGTCGATTCCGACATCGACAACACAGCGTTGCGCTTTTACGGGGGTGATCTGCTGGGCAATCTTTGGCGATTCGATCTTGACGGCCTCGTCGCGCCCAACAATTCAGCGTTCTTGATGGCGCAGCTCCGCGCCGGCACGACGCCACAGCCGATCACAACGCAACCATTGCTGGCAGAAGTCACTCAAGGGAGCCGATACCCGGTCGTCCTGATTGGAACTGGCAAGTACCTTGAAACAGCGGATTTAAGCAACACCGCTCAGCAGACGGTCTATGCATTGAAAGACCCGATGACTGCTACCGGACTGGGTGATGTGCGTGGTGGCTCGACCCTGGTGCAGCAGACTCTGACGACCACGACCACCGCCGGCGGCGCAAAGATCCGCACCGGAACCAAGAATCCGGTCGACTGGGGCGCAAAGAATGGCTGGTATGTCGACTTGCCGTCGGCGGGCGAACGTGTCAACGTCGACTCACAGCTGATCTACAACACGCTGAGCGTGGCGGGCAATGTACCGAGCACCGATGCATGTACGGTTGGCGGCGAATCGTTCTTCTATCAGTTTGACCTCACCACCGGTGGCAGCGCAATCAACGGTTCCGACACCGTTGGCGAATGGCTGGGCAATACGATGATCGTTGGCTTGAGCGGTGTCCAGTTGCAGAAGTCGGGCGGTGCAGCGGGATCGGGCGACACGAAAATCATCTGCGTTGACAGTGCGGGCAACCTCTGTACGAAGAGCGTTACGGACCCCACACCCACCTCGGGCACGACGAAACGGACTTCGTGGCGAGAAATCGTGAACTGATCTCGAGGCCGCAACCCCCCGACGTCTCGACATCGGGGGGTTACTGGCGCGGCTGGGATTCGCACAAATTCGAGCCGCTGCTCTTGAGCGCGGCTTTTGCCGTCGGCCTGCACGCGGCTCTGTTTTCAGTGCCGGTCCGGACGCAATCGCCCCCAGACGCGTCAGCAAATCCACCCCCGGTTCGTTCCGTCAGCGTGCGTACGGTGCCGGCGAGGATGGACGCAATTTCACCGAACGCGGGACATGATCCATGGGCAATCCCCGCAACGAACCCACCGACAGCGGCCAATTCGCGGCAATCCATGGCGAGTGCGCGGCCGTTCCAGCAGAACCTGCCTGAACCACCTCGCGCGGGCCCGGTTCACGCATCGCCAACGGGCAGCGCCTTCGCGTTTCGAATCACTGGCGTTTTGGGCGACGAAGACTTTTTTTCTCGTGAATCGCTCGATGTGGGTCCGCAACCGACGTCGGCCGTGTTGATCGACTATCCGCAACTCGCCTCCGTGACAGGAACGCACGTCAGTGAACTGTCTCTGTTCATTGACGATGCTGGCAAGGTGGTCAAGATTCGCGTTGACGGGAACTCGCTGCCAGCGGCCATGGAGGCAGCGGCACGCTCGGCGTTCATGGGCACGGTATTCAGCCCCGGTTTCATAGATGGACTGCCAGTTCGCTCGAGAATTCGAGTGGAGGTCCGATTCGAAGAAGGTTCAGCAGGTCGCTGATTCAATTCGGCGTCAATTCGGCGGCGCAGCTCCTGCCGACTCAGGGCTTCCTCGTTCGGCTCGCCCATTGCCGACCGCGATGACCCGCGAGCGTTGGCACCAAGCAGCCATGCGACAATGATTTCGGCTCGGTTCACGAGCGTCCGGTCGCCCACCGCGGCCCCCTCCACCAATCGAACTGCTGCCGGCCAGCCCGGCCCCACAGCGCGTGAGTTCAGACACCCTCATCGAAATCGACCGCGTCACCTTCGGCTATGACAAGAGCCGGACGATCCTCAACGACGTGTCATTGCAATTCGGGCGCGGCAAGGTCACTTCGATCCTCGGCGGTTCGGGGTGCGGCAAGACGACGCTGCTGCGCTTGATCGGCGGCGTGCATCCCGCCACTCAGGGCACGGTGCGCTTCGACGGCGAAGTGGTCGATGCTCGCAACATCGAACAACTGTTCAGGCTGCGGCGGCGCCTGGGAATGCTGTTCCAGTTCGGTGCGCTGTTCACCGATTTGACTGTGTTCGAGAACGTTGCATTCCCCTTGCGCGAGCACACCGATCTGGATGACGCGATGATTCGCGACATCGTGTTGATGAAACTCAATGCCGTGGGTCTGCGCGGCGCGGCGCCGCTGCGCATCTCCGAAATTTCCGGCGGCATGGCGCGCCGCGTCGCGCTCGCGCGGGCGATCGCGCTCGACCCGGAAGTCATCATGTACGACGAGCCGTTTGCCGGTCTCGACCCGATTTCGATGGCGGTGGCGGCGAACCTGATTCGCACCTTGAACGACACAACCGGCGCCACGTCGCTGATTGTGTCGCACGACGTGCAGGAGTGTTTCAGCATCTGCGACTATGCCTACCTGCTTTCATCGCAGGGGCGCGTCGTCGCGCATGGCAAGCCCACGGAACTGCAGACGTCAGACGATCCTGAAGTGCGGCAGTTCATTCGCGGTGAACCCGACGGCCCGGTGCGGTTTCACTACCCGGCTCGGCCGCTGGCCGAGGAACTGGGGCTCGGCGCATGACTTCGCTGGTCGCCTCATTCGGCCGTGTGGTGCTGGATGCGATGTACGCGTTGGGGCATCACGCCTTCTTCTTTGCCGACCTGTTGCGCACTCTGCCGCAGGCGATGCGCCGCCCCTTCCTCGTGGTCGCGCAGGTGCACGCGATCGGCAACCGCTCGCTCATCATCATCCTGGCCTCCGGAACGGCGGTGGGATTCGTGCTCGCGCTCCAGATGTACTACGCGCTGGCTAAGTACGGCGCGGCCGAGTCGCTCGGGCTCGTGGTGAACCTCTCGCTGGTGCGTGAACTCGGGCCGGTGGTGACGGCGCTGCTGTTCGCCGGCCGTGCCGGAACGTCACTGACGGCGGAGATTGGCCTGATGAAGGCGGGCGAGCAGATCGCGGCGATGGAGATGATGGCGATCGACCCAAAGAGCCGCGTGCTGGCGCCGCGATTGCTGGGTGGAATTGTGTCGATGCCAATCCTGGCGATCCTGTTCTCCGCGGTCGGTATCCTCGGTGCCTATGTCGTCGCGGTGTTGCTGATCGGCGTTGATTCAGGAAACTTCTGGTCCATCATGCAAAGTGGTGTGGATGTTCAACGGGATGTGGGCAACGGCATCGTCAAGAGCATGGTGTTCGGCGTGATCTGTACGTTTGTGGCGCTGTACCAGGGCTACGAGACCCAGGCGACTCCGGAGGGAGTGGCTCATGCCACCACACGCACCGTCGTGATCTCGTCGCTGGCCGTGCTATGCATGGACTTCATACTCACGGCGATGATGTTCTCGACACCATAGGCCACGGAGGAAACAAGAAAATGGGCAAGAAGGGAATTGAAACGCTGGTCGGCGTGTTCGTGCTGTTGGGCATCGCGGGGCTGGTGTTCTTGGCACTGAAGGCGGCCAACCTCGGCAGCTTCAACGCGGGAAGCACGTACTCGCTGGTCGCGCGCTTCGACAACATCGGCGGGCTGAAAAAGCAGGCGCCGGTGCGAAGCGCCGGCGTCACGGTGGGCCGCGTGGTGGCGATCGAGCTGGACCGGAAGACGTATCAGGGCGTCGTGCGCATGGAGGTGGATGCTAGGGTCGAGTTTCCGAAGGATTCGTCGGCGCGCATCCTGACGGCGGGTTTGCTGGGCGACCAGTACATCGGCGTCGAACCGGGAGCAGACGAGAAGAACCTCGCCGCGGGTGACGTGATCAAGCAGACCCAGTCGGCCGTGGTCTTGGAAAGCCTGATCAGCCAATTTCTGTTCAACAAGGCCGCGGACGCGGGTGCAGGCGAGGCGGGCGGGGCGAAAAAGTGAACCCTGCTGTCCGGCATCTGGGCCGGTGCTTTGGCCGGTGGTTCCTGCTCGCAATGATGGTGCCGTTGATGCTGGGCTGCGCGACCGTCGCCACTTCGCAGGCAGGGCCGGGCAATCCGCGCGACCCCTGGGAGAACTGGAATCGCAATGTGTTCGCTTTCAACGAGGCGCTTGACGACTACGTGCTGGCGCCGGTTGCAACAGGCTATCAAAAGGTCACGCCGCGCCTCTTTCGTCAGGGCGTGAAGAACTTCTTCAACAATTTCGCCGACGTTTGGTCCGCCGTGAACAACATTCTGCAAGGCAAGCTCGAGCGTGCCTTTACCGACGTGGTGCGCGTCGGAACGAATACGGTCTTCGGCATTGGGGGCGTGTTCGACGTCGCGAGCGAGGCCGGCATCGAACCCACCTTCGAGGACTTCGGGCAAACGCTCGGGCAATGGGGGCTTGCGCCGGGGCCTTACGTTGTGTGGCCGCTGTTTGGGCCGTCCAGCGTTCGGGAGTCGTTCGCCTTGCCGCTGGATCGCGGTATTTCTCCATCGCTGGCCATTCGAGACAACTCCGTGCAGTGGGGCCTGGGCGCGCTGCAGATCATCAATCTGCGGGCCGAGCTGCTGGGAGCCAGCCGGTTCCTCGACGATGCGGGCCTGGACAAGTACAGTTTTGTGCGCGACGCCTACCTGCAGCGGCGCCGCAACCTGGTTTTCGACGGCGACCCTCCCGAAGAGCCGCCGGCGCCGGAGCCCGCCGAGCCGGGGACGCCAGACCCTAATCCGAAGAAAAAGTGATGGAGAAGACGATGAATGCAATTCGCCGGTTGATGCTCGCGCCGCTCGTCGCGGCTTCCCTGCTCGTCGCGGCGGTGTCGCAGGCGCAAATCAAGGCGCCCGACACACTCATCAAGGAAGTTTCGATCGACGTGATCGAGACGGTGAAGGCCGACAAGAGCATTCAGTCGGGCGATGTGCAGAAGGTGATCGCACTCGTCGACGCGAAGGTAATGCCGCATGTGAACTTTCAGCGAATGACGGCGTCGGCCGTCGGCCGCCATTGGCGCCAAGCCACGCCGGAGCAGCAGAAGAGCCTGCAAGACGAGTTCAAGGTTCTGCTGGTTCGCACCTATTCGGGTGCGCTGGTGCAGGTCAAAGACCAGTCCGTGCAAATCAAGCCTATGCGCGGCAACGCCGACGACACCGAGGTCGTGGTTCGTACCGAAGTGCGCGGCAAGGGCGACCCGATCCAGCTCGACTATCGGCTGGAAAAGTCGGCTGACGGCTGGAGAATCTACGACGTGAACGTGCTCGGCGTTTGGCTGGTCGAGAACTACCGCAACAGCTTCGCGCAGGAGATCAGCGCGAGCGGAATTGAAGGCCTGCTCGCGAAGCTCGCGGAGCGCAACAAGGCGGCCAAGGGCGGAAAGACCTGAGTCATGCTGCTGCTGCCCGCAACGCTGACAGCGCGCGAGGCGCGCGACACCCTGCGCATGCTGACGCAGGCGATCAAAGGGCAGGCCGAAGGCGTGGTGGTTGACGCTTCGAGCCTGGTGCAGTTCGACACCGCCGCGCTTTCGGTGCTGCTCGAGTGCCAGCGCCAGGCCCTTGCCTGGGGCAAAGCCTTCGCCCTGCGCGAACCGCCTGCCAAGTTGACGGCGCTGGCCAAGCTGTACGGTGTCGACGTCCTGCTGATGCGCCCCGTCACCGCGGCCACCTGAATTTCCGAGGCGCCAGCGCGTCACTCCAGTAGATCCGGCTTTGCCGGGCTACTCGAGCCCCCTCGGGGGGCGGACGACGTAATCGTCGGCCTGGGGGCGCTCTTCACTCTGATTGCGACTGGTTCGCGAAGCGCGCCGCGCCATTGACGCGCGCAAACGCCAACCCAGCAAGACGGCGACGATCGCCGCATAGACGAACACTTCAGTGAAGTTGTTCTTGGAGGCGCGCATCCAGAAGAAGTGCAGCAAGCCGAGCACAACGATCGCGTAGACCAATCGATGCAGCAACTGCCATCGCGGTGCGCCCAGCAACTTGATGGCGCGATTGAACGACGTTGCGGCGAGCGGAATCAACAACACCAGCGCCAGCGTTCCGACCAGGATGAACGGGCGCTTGGGAATGTCACGCACGATCGTTGCAATGTCGAACCCCATGTCGAGCCAGGCGTAGCAAAGAAAGTGCACGCAGGCGTAGAAGAACGCGAACAGGCCGGCCATTCGGCGAAAGCGCGCCAGTGCAGGTTGCCCCGTCCACTGCCGAAGCGGCGTGACGGCGAGCGTGATGCAGATGAAGCGCAGCGTCCAGTCGCCGGTGGCGCGCATCAGGGTCTCGGCCGGGTTCGTGCCCAGTGCGTCGGCGAGCGCGCCGTACAAGAGCCAGGCGAAAGGCAGCAGCGCCACCACAAACAGCAATGGCTTTGCCGCGGGGTGCGCCAGCAGCGGGGTTGCGCGCATGGCCCGTGGCGCCGGCGAAGCCAACCGCGCCGTGTCAGAAGAACTTGCGAAGGTCCATCCCGGCATAGAGCTGGCCCACCTGAGTCTCGTAGCCGTTGAACAGAGAGGTCGGGCGCTTCTTCTGGAACACGCCGTCTTCTCCTATGCGCCGTTCGGTGGCCTGGCTCCAGCGCGGATGATCGACCTGCGGATTCACGTTGGAGTAGAAACCGTACTCGTCGGAATTGGCTTTGCCCCAACTCGTTGCCGGCTGGGTTTGCGTAAAGCGGATTTTCACGAGCGACTTGCCGCTCTTGAAGCCGTACTTCCAGGGCACCACCAGCCGGAGCGGGGCGCCATTCTGATTGGGCAAGACTTCGCCGTACAGTCCCATGCACAACAGCGTCAGCGGCTGCATCGCTTCGTCGATGCGCAGTCCCTCGACGTAGGGCCAGTCGAGAACCGACGAACGAATCCCGGGCATCTGGTTCCGGTCGGCGAGCGTCGTGAATTCGACGAATTTCGCATTGCCGTTGGGCTCGACGCGTTTGATCAGCTCCGACAGCGAATAGCCGACCCACGGGATCACCATCGACCAGCCTTCAACGCAGCGCATGCGGTAAATGCGCTCCTCCATCGGCGCCAGCTTCAGCAGGTCTTCGATGTCGAAGCTGCGCGGCTTTCTGACTTCGCCTTCAACACTCACGCTCCACGGGCGAGTTTTCAGCGACCCGGCGTGCTGCACCGGGTCGGACTTGTCGGTCCCGAACTCGTAGAAGTTGTTGTAGGTCGTGACATCCGTGTAGCCCGTGGCGCGTTCCATCGTCAGCGCTCCGGGGACGGTGCTGCGCACGGCCGCAAGTGGGGCAAGTTTGCCAGGCCGCGCGGTTTGGCCCAGCGCGTCGCGTGTCGCCCACGCAGCCAAGGCCGTGCCGGCACTGACGGTGGCGATGCGCCGCAGGCAATCGCGCCGCGACCGATAGACCTCGCGTGGCGTGATCTCTGAGCCCATTGGATGGGCGTAGCCTCGGTCGCGCAGAAAGTACATGGTGGTTCGCCCCCTGTGTGGCAGCAATGGGTCGGCTCTGCCCGAGCATCCCTTACAGCGGCGGCATCGCGCCTGCAGAGCCATCCAATCGGTAGATCGCCCTCATTGCGCCCTCGGGCGAGCCGAGGGCACCGTCAATCGCCCTCAGCGCAGACCGGCGATGTAGTCGGACACCGCCTTGATTTCCCGGTCGTTGAGCTTGGCCGCGATGTCCGTCATCTGCGCGCTGTTCTTGCGCGCCCCGCTGCGGAAAGCGATCAGTTGCGCTTCGGTGTAGTCGGCGTGTTGCCCGGCCAGCCGTGGGTACTGCACCGGCAGGCCCGCGCCATTGGGGCTGTGGCAGCCCGAGCACGCGGCAATGCTGCGATCGACGACCCCGCCGCGGTAGATTCTTTCGCCCAGGCCAACGAGTTCCTTGTTTTTCGCGAAGCCCGGCTTGGCTTGCTTGCCGGCATAAAACGCGGCGACGTTTCTCGCGTCATCGTCGCTGAGCAGCGTCGCGAAGCCCTTCATGATCGGGTTGTCGCGCTTGCCGCTCTTGAATTCGGCCAATTGCTTGACGATGTACTCGGGGTGCTGCCCCTGCAGGATCGGGTTGGCCGGGAGGCCGCGCGAACCATCGGTGGTATGGCAGGCGGCGCACACCGCGCTAGAGGTCGCCTGACCCTTGGCCGCATCGGGCTTCGCGGGAGACTGCGCTTGCGCCGCAGCGCTGCAGATCGCGATCGACGTGGCGGCAACGCAAGACAAAGTCCGAGCAACAGTCTTCATGAAATTCATGACAATGGGCGATTCCATAGGCGCAAAACCGGCGGATTTTACAATGCATGCTTTGGGCGAAACGATGGCCGAGCAAATCGAATCAGAATCCAGCCAGGGCGCCGCGGCCGCCACTGCATCCCAGGATGCCAAGCAGGCCTTGGCCTGGACCCATACCGCGCGTTTTCTCGTCACCGCGAGCCAGCTCGACCAACTGCCCGTGGGCGAACTGCCCGAGTTCGCTTTCGTCGGCCGCTCCAACGCCGGCAAGTCCTCCGCCATCAACGCGCTCGCGCAGCAGCGCGGCCTCGCATTCGCGTCCAAGACGCCGGGCCGAACCCAGCACATCAATTTGTTCGCGCTAGGGCCCAAGACGCAGCCCAATGCCTTGTTCGTCGATCTTCCTGGATACGGCTACGCGGCAGTCGCGCGCGACGCGAAGCTGCGCTGGCAGCAAGTCATGGCCGACTACCTGGAGGTGCGCCGCAACTTGGGCGGCCTGATCCTGCTGATCGACTCGCGCCAGGGGATCACGGAACTCGACCTGCAACTGCTCGAATTCGTCGCCCCTCGTGTGCGCAGCGGCACCGTCAAGCTGCTGGTCTTGCTGACGAAGATCGACAAGCTCAACCGCAGTGCCGCGAATGCGGCGCTGAAGCAGGCGCAGAGCGATTTGGCCGGGATTGCGACCAACGAATCGGATGTCGGCGTCTCGGCGTTTTCAGTTCCCAAGGCTGTGGGTATCGCCGACGTGGCCCAGTTGCTGCATCGGTGGGTGGTCCGCTGACCCATGGAAAAGGGCTGCCAAAGCAGCCCTTTCGAAAGACGCGGCGAGCCGGGGTTACCGGCTCACGACGGGGGACCTTACATGTCCATGCCGCCCATGCCGCCCATTCCACCCATGCCGCCACCGCCCATGCCGCCGCCAGCAGCGTCTTCCTTCGGCGCCTCGCTGACCATGGCTTCCGTGGTGAGCATCAGTGACGCGACCGATGCGGCGTTTTGCAGCGCAATCCGCGTCACCTTGGTCGGGTCCAGAATGCCCATTTCGATCATGTCGCCATACTGGCCATTCTGGGCGTTGTAGCCGTAGTTGCCCTTGCCGGCCAGCACCTTGTTGACAACCACGCTCGACTCGTCGCCGGCGTTGGCGACGATGATGCGGATCGGCTCCTCGATCGCCTTCAGGATCAGCTTGATGCCGGCTTCCTGGTCAGGGTTGTCGCCCTTGATGGTGCCTGCGGCCTGCTTGGCGCGCAGAAACGCGACGCCGCCGCCGGCAACGATGCCTTCTTCCACGGC
>JANOLA010000429.1:0-2573 GCA_031419535.1 Burkholderiales bacterium
AGGTAGGTGTCCTGGTGCGTCGAGTGGCGCGCCTGGCCGATGTGCAGCACGTCCTGGTCGCCGATGTAGAGCCAGTGCACCGGGAATCCGAAGGTGGGATGAGGGCCTTCGCGCATGCCCAGATTGGCGCAGAACCAGTCACGCGTCGCGTCCGGGTCGTGGGTCAGGATCAGCAGGTGTTCGAGAAAGCGCAGTCCCATCGTGTTCTCCCTTTGTCCGCCCGCATCGGCCTCACTCGGCCTTGATGCCCGCGCTCTTGATCAACGCCGCGTACTTCGCGAGCTGTGCCTTCGTCGCGTTACCCAGTTCTTCGGCACTCGTGCCGCGGGGCGTCAATCCCTGCGCGTTCAACTGCTCGCGCACGTTCGGGTCGGCCAGCGCCTTCACGATCTCGGCGTTCAGCTTCGAAACGATCTCACCCGGCGTTCCCGCGGGCGCGAGCACGGCGAACCACGAGTTGAAAACAAAGCCGCGCAAGCCCGATTCGGACAGCGTGGGAGCGTCCGGGTATTGCGCCATGCGCTGCGGCGTCGCCACGCCGAGCAACTTGACCTTGTTGCCCTTGATCAACGAGTTGACGGTTGCAAGGCCCTGCATCGCCACCGCCACTTCACCGCCCGCAACGCCGATGCCGGCCTGCGTCGCGCCCTTGTAGGGAATGTGGTTCAGCGTCACGCCTGCCTCCGAGGCGAGCAGCGCCATGGCGATGTGCTGCGGGCTGCCGATGCCGCCCGATCCGTAGTCGATCTTGCCGGGTGCGGCTTTGGCGGCGGCCACCATCCCGGCGACGTCTTGGTACGGTGCCGCAGGGTTCGCCACGAGACCCCACTCGACGGTCGCGACCAGCGACACCGGTGCGAAGTCGCGCAAGATGTCCCACGGCATCTTCGCCTGCAGCGCCGGCACCATCGTCATGATGCTGTCGTTGAAGCCGCCAATGGTGTAGCCGTCGGGCGCGGCTTTGGCGACGCGGTCGGCGCCTGTCATACCCGCCGCGCCGGGCAGGTTTTCGACGACGATGGGTTGGCCCATCGAGAGCGACATCTTCTGCACGACGATGCGCGCTGCCACGTCCACCGCGCTGCCTGCGGCGAGCGGGACGATCATGCGGATGGGTTTGTTCGGATAGGTGGTCTGTGCAAGAGCGCCTAGCGGCAGCACCAGCGCGGCGGCGAGCGCAGCGGTGAAGGGCGCGCTGCGGATCATGTGAGTACCTCGGGGTGTCGCTGCGAGGCGCGTGGTGGATCCCGGCCTTCGCCGGGATGACAGCGGCGAGACCTAAGCGTCATCCCGGCGATGGCCGGGATCCACCGCGTCACGAAGGCCATCGCAGTCATCATGTCATTGCAACGGCGCGATGCCGAGTTCCGCAGCGACGCTGTTCAAGGTCTTGTGCAGCGCCGCGCCGAGCTGGATGCCGTCGCGTGCGTTGGCGATGCGTTTCGCGTGGCTCTGCTCGCCCGGCATCCAGATGCGGTCCACGCCCGGCATGCGCTCGCTGTTGCGCAGGTCGCGCACGAGCGCGTCGACGCGCTGTTTGAACTCGGCCACGTCGCCGAACGCGGTGATGTCGATCATCGCCACCGCCTGGCCGGTGTTGGTGGTGCCCGTGAAGTCTTTGTTGAAGTCGAGCACGTCGCGGCCGAGTGCCGCACCGTTCAGCGTGCCGGCGAGCAGGCCGACGATCAGTGCCAGGCCATAGCCCTTGTAGCCGCCGATCGGCAGCAGAAAGCCTTCTTCGGCGCGCTTCGGGTCGAGCAGCGGCTGGCCCGTGCGGTCGATCATCCAGCCCTCGGGCATCATCTCGCCGCGCTGTGCCTTGGCTTTCACCTTGCCGTAGGCGGCGACGGTGGTCGCCATGTCGAGCACGATCGGCGGCTCGTCGCCGGTCGGGACCGCGACCGCGATCGGGTTCGTCGACAACAGCATCGTCAGGCCGCCCCACGCCGGCAGGTGGTTCGCGTTGCCGACCGCGAAATAGAGGCCAATCATGTCGTGCGGCAGCGCCATGCGCGCGTAGAGCGACGCCGGCCCGGCGTGGTTGCTGAAGCGCGAGCCCACCCACGCGATTCCGGCGCTGCGCGCCTTGGCGGCGGCGATCTGCGCGGCGCGGCTCATCACCAGATGGCCCATCGCGTTGTCGCCGTCGATCAGCGCGGTCGCGGCGCGCTCCTCGATGACGCGGATGTTCGGCCGCAGGTTGATGCCACCCGACTTGATGCGCTTGATGTAGGGCGCCAGGCGAATCGCGCCGTGGCCATCGGACCCTTGCAGTTCGGCCTGCGTCATCAGTTCCGCGACGGTGGCCGCGTAGTCGGCGGGCATGTTGACGGCGACAAAAGCGCGCGCGAGAAACTCGCGCAACGCTTCGGCGCGGACCGGGGCGGGGGTGGAGTCGGTCATGTGGTGACCTGATTGGCGACAAAGCTCAGCATGACAGGACGCTGGGCCAAGGGCAAGGCGCAAGAGAGTCGTCATCCCGGCGTACGCCGGGATCCACTGGCCGCACACGCTGAACACTTCGCCGAACGCGCGGCCGCAACGAGTGGATACCGGCGTGCGCCGGTATGACG
>JANOLA010000430.1:0-9552 GCA_031419535.1 Burkholderiales bacterium
GCCCAGCGGTGAACTCGCGCTGACGCCGCACCCGGCGGCGCTCGGCTCGGCGCTCACGCACCCGCACATCACCACCGACTTCAGCGAGTCGCAGCTCGAGCTCATCACCGGGGTGCACGCGGGCGTCGAGTCGTGTCTGGAGGAGTTGACGCAGGTCCACCAGTTCGTCGTGCAGGCGCTTGCCCAGGCCGGCGACGAAATGATGTGGGTCGCCAGCATGCCCGGCGGCTTGCCTGCCGACGCTGCCATTCCGATCGGCCGCTACGGCAGCTCCAACGTCGGCTTGGCGAAGAGCGTCTACCGCACGGGCCTGGGCCACCGCTACGGCCGGCGCATGCAGACCATTTCCGGGATTCACTACAACTGGTCGATGCCCGAGATCACGAGCGACGAGTACTTCGGCCTGATCCGCAACTTCCGGCGCCATTCGTTTCTGCTGCTCTATCTGTTCGGCGCGTCACCCGCCGTCACATCGAGCTTTGTCGTTGGGCGCGCGCATGAACTGCAGCCGCTGCGAAACGAGACCATGGTCTTGCCGCACGCCACCTCGCTGCGCATGGGGCGCCTGGGTTACCAGAGCGATGCGCAGTCGGAGTTGGCGGTCAGCTACAACAGCCTGGCGAGCTACGGCGCGTCGCTGCAAGACGCGCTGACCCGCCCTTACCCGGCGTACGAGGAAGTCGGGATTCGCGATTCGGTCGGCGACTACAAACAGCTTTCGACGAGCCTGTTGCAGATCGAGAACGAGTTCTACGGAACGATCCGCCCGAAGCGCGTGATCCACCGCGGCGAGCGCCCGTTGCACGCGCTGCGCGAGCGCGGCGTCGAATACGTCGAGGTGCGCTGCATGGATCTGGACCCGTTCGAGCGCGTCGGCATCGGCGCGCCGACATTGCGTTTTCTCGACGTGTTTCTGCTGCATTGCCTGTTGAGCGACAGCCCGCCGGACACCCGGGAAGAGATTTCCGAGCTGGCGCGCAACCAACACCGCGCCGCGGCGCGCGGCCGCGAACCCGGTCTGCTGCTGGAACGCGGCGGTGAACTGATTTCGCTGGCCGAGTGGGGCGCCCAGGTCGTGGCCCGCTGCGAGCCGATCGCCGCGGCGCTGGACGCAGCGCATGGTGCGAGCCTTTACCGTGACGGCGTCGGCGCGGCGGCCAGCGCGCTTCGCGAACCCGCGGCCCTGCCTTCGGCGCGCGTGTTGGCGACATTGACGAAGGACTTCGACGGCTCCTACCTGCGCTTCGTGCGCGCCCAGTCGCTGCAGACGCACCAGTGGCTGCTGGGCCTGCCGCTGACCGCGGGGCAGCGCGAGCGCTTCACCGAGCTGACGCGCAAGTCGCTCGCCGACCAGGCCGCCACCGAGGCGGCCGATTCCTTGCCGTTCGAGCAGTACCGGCGCCAGTACCTCGCGCCCGAGCGGCTGGGATTGACCCCGGCCTGAGCGCGGCGAGCGATCGCGCGCCCTGCCCCAGGCGCACCCCCTGTTCGCGGGGTGGCGTATCAAGGTGCGAGCGACTAACGTCGCGCCCGCAGCGAGCCGCCTGCGCAGTCACCCTTGGGGACACTCATCATGACGAACCCGATCGCCCGCCTTGGCCTGTCGATGCTGGTGGCTGTGGGTGAAGTGGTGGGGCGAGGGGTCTGGCCCTCGGGTGGGCTGTGCGTGAAGCACAGCCACGGCGTGTACGGGGCCCGCCATGGGGCGCACTTCAACGCCTACCGCGCGGCACCGGGCTGGATGTTCATCGAGCTCGGTTCGTGGACGGTGGAGGCCTCGTGGGCCACGCGCTCGGGAATGTCGCGGCTGAAGATCACGGTGTGAGCTTTCGCCGGATAGCCCTCGCCGCGTGCGGCGCGCGCGTTTGCGCTCGGGGTTCGGCGTGCGTCGGCGGCGCACGGAGCAAGCGATAACATTTGGAAATCCCGGGTCGGCTACGCTTCGCACTTTCGCGCAGCCGGAAAGCCGACCATGCCCCGCCCCATTCTCGAAGAAGCACGCCTGCATCCGGCGATCCGCCACAAGGTCGCGCACCTGCACGCCGACATCGTGCACAACGTGCAGTCGGCCGCCGCCTCCCACGCCGTGCTGGTGGTGGGCATGAAACTGAACCCGATGTGCAAGCGCGCGCGCCGCGTGCTCGGCGACGCCGGCGTGGCCCACCACTACCTGGAGTACGGCAGCTACTTCAGCCTGTGGCGCAAACGCAATGCGCTGAAGATGTGGACCGGTTGGCCGACCTTCCCGATGGTGTTCGTGCGCGGCACGCTGGTGGGCGGTGCGGATGACATTCGCACCCTGATCGACAGCGGCGAACTGCGCCGGATGCTGAGCGCGTGATTCGCGCCTGGCTTCGTGCCTTGATGCGCGGGCCGGTTCGGGCTCGTTGCGGGGCCACGCACGTCCGGCCGGCTTGGCCCTTGCGGGCGCCGGTGTCTTTCGGATTGCTGATCGAACCAGTGATCGGGCTGCTGATCGGGCTGTCGTGCGGGTGGCTTCTTCCCAGCGTCGCGGCCGCGGCGTCTGCCGAACCGCTGCGCGACTGCCGCATCCCTGGGCTGAAGAACAGCGTGCGCTGCGGCAGCGTGCCGCGCGCGCTCGACCCCAGCCGGCCCGAAGGCCCGCGCATCGCCGTGCATTACGTCGTGATTCCGGCGCTGGCCCGGCGGCGCCTCGGCGACCCGGTGTTCCTGCTTGCCGGCGGGCCGGGCCAGAGCGCGATCGCGCTGGCCGGCCCGGCCATGGGCCTGTTGCAACGCCTGGGCAACCGGCGCGACCTGGTGTTCGTCGATCAACGCGGGACCGGCGAGTCGGCGCCGCTTTACTGCGACGAGTCGCGCCGCCTGCCGCTGGCCGAGCAGGCCGAACCCGAGCGCCAGGTTCAGCGCCTCGAAGCGTGCCGGCGCCAACTCCAGTCCCTGCCGCACGGCGACTTGCGCTTTTACACGACGCCGCTGGCGATGCAAGACCTGGACGCCGTGCGCGAAGCGTTGGGTGCCGAACAGATCAACCTCGTCGGCGCGTCCTACGGCACGCGCGCCGCACTCGACTACCAGCGCCAGTTTCCGGCCCGCGTGCGGCGATTGGTGCTTGACGGCGTCGCGCCGGCCGACATGGCGCTTCCCGCCAGCAGCGGTTTGGACTCGCAAGCGGCTCTCGATGCGCTGTTCGAAGACTGCGACGCGCAGCCTGCCTGCGCCGCCGCACACCCGAAGCTGCGCCAGGTCTGGACCGACCTGCTGGCAGCCCTGCCGCAGCGCACGCAGATTGCGCATCCGGTCACCGGCGACATCGAGGGCTTCAGCGTGACACGCGACATGCTGCTGGCCAGCGTTCGTGCGCCGCTGTACAACCCTGCCCTGGCGGCGGCTTTGCCCGAGGCGATCAGGCACGCGTCGCAAGGCCGGTTCGCGCCGCTGCTCGGCTTGAACTCGGTTCAAGGCGTGCGCAAGGCGACGCGCATCGCCGAGGGCATGCACTTTTCAGTGCTGTGCGCCGAAGACTTTCCGCGCCTGGGCTCGGCGCCGGTTCTGGCGCGCGATTTCGGCGACAGCACGCAGCGCAGCGTGAAGCGCATTTGCGCGGACTGGCCGCGCGGCGACGTCGCCCCGGCGTACTACGAAGTCACGCCGAGCCGCGCACCGGCTCTGCTGTTGAGCGGCGGCCTTGACCCCGCCACGCCGCCGCGCCACGGCGCACGGGTCGCCGCGGCGCTGGGCGCGAACGCGCGCCACGTGGTGGTGCCTAATGCCGGCCACGGTGTGTTGGGAATCGGTTGCATGCGCGACGTGCTGTACCGTTTCATCGACGCCACCAGCGACGCCGACGCGTTGGCGGTGGATCCGGGCTGCGTCGTCTCGATTCCCCGCCCCCTGCCGTTTCAACCGACCTCACAAGGAAACGCACGGCCGCCCGAAGTTTCTTTGACCCCAAGGGCCACGAAGGGGCCCCTTCGTGGCCCTTGGGGCGGACGACGTATGTCGTCGGCCTGGGGGCGCTCTCCGGCAAGCGCGGCGCGACCCGGATGATCGCGATCGAGCATCTCGCCAAACAGTTCCCCGCGTCGCGTCGCGGCGCCGCGCCGGTGCACGCGGTGCGCGATGTGAGCGTACGGGCGCACCCGGGAAGCATCACCGGCTTGCTGGGCCCGAACGGTGCGGGCAAGACCACGACGCTGCGCATGCTCGCCGGCTTGATCCGGCCCGACGCCGGCCGCATCGACGTCGACGGCATCGACGTGCAGACCGCCCCGCACGCCGCGCTCACTCGAATGGGTGTGCTGTCCGACGCGCGCGGCCTGTATCCCCGGCTGAGCGCGCGCGAGAACATCGTCTACTACGGCGTGTTGCGCGGCATGGAGCGCGGCGCGGCGGAGGCCCGGAGCAGCGAACTCGCACGGGCACTCGACATGACGGCGCTGCTCGACCGCCGCACCGAGGGATACAGCCAGGGCGAACGGTTGAAGACAGCGCTGGCGCGCGCGCTCGTGCATGACCCGGCCAACGTGGTGCTCGACGAGCCGACGAATGGGCTGGACGTGCTCGCGACGCGCGCCCTGCGCGAGACGCTGCGCTGGCTGCGCTCGCCGCAAGGTGGTGCCAAGACGATCGTGTTCTCGACCCACATCATGCAAGAGGTGGAGCGCCTGTGCGACAGCGTCGTCGTGGTGGCGCACGGCCGCAGCGTCGCGGCGGGGTCGGTGGCCGAGTTGCTAGCGCGCGCCGGCGAATCCGACTTCGAGGCGGCCTTCGTGCGCCTGGCTTATGCGCAGGAGAGCAGCGCGTGCACGGGGCTGCAGCCGTGAGTTTCTTCGGCGCCGCACGAACCGTCTACGCGAAGGAGATCGTCGACGCCTTGCGCGACCGGCGCACACTGCTGGTGGTGCTGCTGTCCAGCGTGTTGCTCGGGCCGTTGGTGTTGATCGCGCTGTCCGGTCTGGTGGCGAGCCTGGAAGCGCGCGCCGAGAAACGCGAAGTGCTGGTCGTCGGCATCGAACACGCCGCCGGTCTGCGCAATTTTCTGGAGCGCCAGACCACCGTGGTGCGCGACGCGCCGGCGGACTTTGAAGCCCGGCTGCGCGATGCGAGCCTGGCGGACCCGGTGCTCGTCGTGTCTGCGGGCTTCGAAGCGGCGCTGTTGCGCGGTGAAGCGCCGGTGCTGGAGCTGGTCAGCGACAGCGCCAATCGGCAAGCCGAGTCGGGCGTGGGCCGCCTGCAACGTTTGCTGCACGGCTACAGCCGCGAGCGCGCGATGTTGGGTTTGGCGCTGCGCGGCGTGTCGGGCGGAGTGCTCGAGCCGTTTGAAATCCAGGAAAGAGACCTCGCCAGCACGCAGACACGGGCAACCCAGCTCACTGGCATGCTGCCCTTCTTCGTGCTGATGGCGGTGCTTTACGGCGCACTGAGCGCCGCACTGGACACCACGGCCGGCGAGCGCGAACGCGGCTCGCTCGAGCCGCTGCTGATGAACCCGGCCGCGCCGCTGGCGCTGGTGCTGGGCAAATGGGGCGCGGTGGCGAGCGTGGCGATGTTGATCGCGGTGCTGAGTTGCTTCAGCTTCCTGCCGGCGCAATGGCTGCTGCGCAGCGATAGCTTGCAGGCGCTGTTCCAGTTCGGCCTGCGCGAGGCCCTGCTCTTCCTGCTGGTGCTGCTGCCGTTTGCCGCGGCGCTGTCGGCACTGCTGATGGCGGTGGCCATCCGCTGCAAGAGCGTCAAGGAGGCGCAGGTCAACGCCAGTCTGGTCGTGCTGCTCGTCTCGTTGCTGCCGCTGGCGAGCGTCTTCAATCTGGGAGGCGAAGCGCCTTGGCACCTGTGGCTGCCTGCGCTGGGGCAGAACACTCTGATGACACGCGTGCTGAAGGGCGAGGACCTGAGCGCGGTGCAGTGGCTCGTGCCGTTGGCCGTGAGTCTGTTGTTGGGCGGCGGGTCGCTGTGGTTCGTCGCGCGGCGCCTGCGCGGTGCCGCGTTGCGTTGAACCCGACGCGTCAGGGGAACTTGCGCGCCCGGTACGAAAAGTAGCCGTTCGAATAGGCGCTCGGCAGCAGCGTCAGCCGCATCGACTGCGCGCCGCTGGCCAGGTCGAACTCGGACACGTCGTTCAGCGCGCCGGGGAATTCGCCCCACCCCACCAGCACCTTGCCGCTGGCAAACAGTTGGGCACTGCCCAGGTTGAAGCTCTGGTGCATGTCGCCGCTGAACTCGGCGAAGCCGGGCAGCGCCGGGTTGCCGGTGACCAGAGTCTTTGTCGCTTCGTCCAGATTGAACGCGAGCACGCGAGAGGCGGCGTTGCCGTTGCGGTTGTCGAACAGGCTCAGGCGCCCGTCCGGGGCGCGGCGTGCGTCGTGTTGATGCACGAATTTTTGCGTCGCACTCAAGCCGAACTGGTCGCACGGCCCGCCCAGGATCCAGCGGATCGCGCCCGTGGTTCGGTCGATCTTGAGCACCGCGTCGAGATGGCGGAATGACGCGAGCCAATGGCCGTCGGCGTCAACTTGCAAAGAGTTCCAGTGCGCATGGTCGGCGCCGTTGTTCTGCGCGAAGTTGTTGCCGTCGGTCGAGCAGGCGTAGAGCTCGGGGTGGTCGGTGGACAGCCAGTTGAAGACGGCGGCACCGTTCTGAATCTCCTGCAGGCCGCTGCCGCGGACAAACAGGTTCTGCCCTGGCAAGGCGGGAATGTTGCTGACCGTCTTGGCCGCGTAGACGCCCAGGATGTAATGCCCGTCGTTGACGATGGCGTGGTCGTGCAGGTTCACGGCGTAGGTGTTGCCGTCGGGGAACGCGAGTGCGCTGACGTTTTCGATCAGATTGAACGAACCATCCATCACCCGGATCGCGGCCTGCGCTGAGTCGTAGAAGCTGTAGCGCACGGCGCCGCCGGGCAGCACGGTCTTCTTGAAGTCGTGAAGGTCGCGGCCGCGTGGATTGCGGTAGTAGTACTTTAGGCTGCCGTCGGCCTCGACGATGTAGGCGTAGGGCGCGCCGAAGCCCTGAGGGTCGAACGGCGTCAGGTACAGGTCGCCAGCCTGCGGTGCGGTTGCGCCGAAGCTGTAGCGCACGTGATCCAACGGTTTGGCGTGCAAGGTGTACTGCGCCGTCGCGCCGCTGACTCTGTCGGTCACGACCACGCTCACGTTGGCCGAGGCGTCGAGCGTCGCGAAAGGGATCGTGATGTACTGATTGGCGCCGACCGTGCTTCCAGCCGCCGCGACGCCGATGTTGCAGGCCGTGCAGGAAAAGCGCAGTTGGACGCTCGCGCCCTTCAGATTCGATTGCAGCGCCAGGTCGGCCCGGGTCGGGTTGTTCGAGATCAGGTCGTCGCCGCCGACGCCGATGGCGTCCACCGACGTCAGCAGCGACGAGACCACCGGGTTGACGCGATTCACGCTGGAGCGCACGACCGTGTCGTCGCCCCCGCCGCAAGCCGCCTGCATAAGAGCGGCGGCGGCGCACCCTGTGGCGCGCCACGAAGAGAATCGATCGGACTTGAACATGGTGGGTTCTCCGCACGGTGCCCGGGCCGAATGGCCGCTGGGGAGCGCAGCCGGATTCTGCCCATTTCCACTCGACTGTTCGCACGTGCGCGTTTCAAGCTGTCAAGTCGAGCAACATGTCGCGCTGGGCCGGATGGGCACGTGGCCAGGCTTGCCTGATGGGCTCGGCGCGCCGATTGCGCGGCAAGGACACTTGATCCACCGCGCCCGAACCGTCGAACCGGCCCTGCTGCGCGAGCCCCCAGCCGTCCACCGCGGCGCGATCGTCCAGCGCATGCAGGAAGCCCTGGCCAAGGCGTTTTGCGTGGGCGCGAACGACGAGAGCTTCGCAATGCGCGGCGCTGAGCTGGCGCGCGAACGCCACCCATCGCTGCTGCACCAGCGCACAGCGCCAGGCATCTTCAATGGCCCATCGCAACTCGTGGGCCGCGGGGTTTCGGCCCACTTCGAGGACGCGTGGGAGCAGCGCATGAAAGAAGGTCTGGAACGACCGTTGTGCTGTTCTGGCGGGCAGCAGCGCCTCGATGCGGCTCATGCGCAAGCTCCAACCAGGGGCCAGCAGCTGGCGGCTGATGAATGCCTGCAACGCCTGTGCCGAATTCAACAGGCGCAAGCGATTCGGTGGCAACACGAGCAGCGGCTGGGCGCAGGCCTGTTCGTGCGTCAATGGCTCTACGAAGCTGCCCAGCACGGCGGCTCGCGCCCACTGCGCCGCGCTGAGCCCGCCGACGCCGCCGCTCGCGGCAGCGGGGCCGCGGCTCACCTCCAGCGCGTCGGCCCAGCCGATGCCTTGCCTGGCGCGCTGCGCCTTGGCGCTCAGCACGGCGAGGTTGCCAGCGGCATACGCCGCGTCTTGCCGCACCGGCGCGAACACGGCCTCGTCATTGAGCAGGCTGCTCAGTGCCATGGGCGAGCGTGTGACGGGACTATGGCTCGCTTCGAGCTGCTCGAGGTAGCGCGGCGTGACCTGGATCGGCTCGACGGAGCAGCCCAGCGCCCAGGCCTGCAGGCGAAGCCGCAACCAGAGCTGAACCGGCCTGGTTGCGGCGAGTGGGCGCGCCCCGCGCATCGCCCGGCCGGCCGCCATGCCGCTGAGCAGCGACGACGATTCGCAGGCGAACGGCAACCAGGGCGTGACGCCGTAGCGCGCATGGTCCCAGCCCACCTCGAAGCCGAGGGTGTCGCGCGCGCTCAGCGGCGGGTTGAGGCCGGCAGGCGCGGCGCATTGCGAGGCTTTCGCTCGCGTGTGAAGGGCAAGACAAGTCATGCGGATCTCCTTCGGTTGGCGCCACCGGGCAGCGGCGATTGAAGGCAGTGTGCCGCCGGGGTAGCTCATGGCGTGAGCTACCAGGGGTCGGCCGGCGCGATTCGGCGTATGCTGCGCGCCGTCGCTCGGGCCCCGAGCCGGCAGCATGGATGTGATGGAGCGCCTTGGACAGAACCGAACGTTTCTACAAGATCGAACTGCTGCTGCGCAGCCGCGGCTGTGTCAGCTTCGCCGCTCTCGGCGACGAGCTGGAGGTTTCCCCGGCCACGCTGAAACGCGACCTGCAATACCTGCGCGACCGGCTCGGTGCCCCGATCGTCTACGACGCATTTGCCAACGGCTATCGGTTCGACGCCGCGGTGCCTGGAGTGAGCGCTGTTCACGAGCTTCCGGGCCTGTGGTTCAGCGAGAACGAGATTCATGCGCTGCTGACGATGCAGCAACTGCTGGCCGGGCTGGACGACGACGGCGTTCTGGCGCGCCATCTGCAGCCCTTGGCCGACAAGCTGCAGGGCATGTTGGGCGCCGACGCACAAGCCTCGCGTGCGCTGCTGCGGCGAGTGAAAGTGATCGGCACTGCCCGCCGACGCGCGCCGAGCCGCCACTTCGAACTGCTGGGCGGTGCATTGGTTCGCCAGCGCCGAGTCTGGCTGCGCTATTTCAAGCGCAGCGACCAAAGCGTGAGCGAGCGGGAGGTGTCACCGCAGCGCCTGGTGAACTACCGCAACACCTGGTACCTCGACGCCTGGTGCCACGCCAGCGATGGCCTGCGGCGCTTCGCGCTCGACGCGGTGC
>JANOLA010000431.1:0-5024 GCA_031419535.1 Burkholderiales bacterium
GAACACGACCCGCGTGCCCTTGCGCGCCTTGCGCAGCAGCTTCTGGATCACGTCGTTGTGCGCCTGCGGCCAGTACCAGGTGCGCCGCAGTTGCCAGCCGTCGATGATGTCGCCCACCAGAAACAACTGATCGCAGTCGTAGTGGCGCAGAAAGTCGAGCAGCGCGCCGGCGCGGCAGCCCGGCGTTCCCAGGTGCAGGTCGGAGATCCAGACGCTGCGCACGCGCACCGATGCGCCGTCGCGCGGGCCGCTGGCCGCGGGCACATCGACGCCTTCGAAGTCGCGCTTCATGATTGGCCATGTTGCCCGCCGCTCGTGACCGGGTCATGACAGCTCGATTGCGCTGTTTGTGGAAGATGTCACCGAAGAGTCGATGAGGTTCCCGTCCCTGGCCGCAAACAACTCTGCGCCAGCTTGACCCAGTACGTCGCTCCAGTGGACAGCACGCGGTCGTTGAAGTCGTAGGCCGCGTTGTGCACCATGCAGCCACCTTGCGTGCCCACGCCGTTGCCGATGTTCACGTAGCAGCCCGGCACTTTCTCGAGGAAGAACGCGAAGTCTTCGCTCGCGGTGATGGGTTCGGCGTTTTCCACCAGGCCGTCGGCGCCGAGCCAGTCGCGAATCACTTGCTTGCAGAAGTCGGTTTGCGCCGGGTCGTTGTTCAAGACGGGGTAGCGGCGCATGTAGTTCACTTGCGCGCTCGCGCCGTACACCGCGGCCTGGGTCGTGGCGATTTCGGTGATGCGCTTTTCCAGCAGGTCGCGCACGTCGGGGCGAAACGCGCGCACCGTGAGGCGCAGTTCGGCCTCGCCGGGGATCACGTTGGGTGCGTCGCCCGAGATGAAGGCGCCCACCGAGACGATGCCGGTGTGCAACGGTGGCACGTTGCGCGAGACGATGGTCTGCAGCGCCATCACGATGCTCGATGCGGCGACGATCGTGTCCACCGCCGTTTGCGGCATCGCGCCGTGGCCACCGACGCCGATGACCTTGATGATGCAGGTGTCGCCGCTCGCCATCGCGTAACCCGGCACGGCCATGAACTTGCCTTCGGGCAGGCCCGGCATGTTGTGCATGCCGAACATCGCGTCAACCGGGAACAGGTCGAGGAAACCGTCTTCGAGCATCTTGCGCGCCCCGGCCAAGCCTTCTTCCGCCGGCTGGAACACCAGGTGCAAGTGGCCGTCGAAGTTGCGTGTCGCCGCGAGATGCCGCGCCGCCGCCAGCAGCATCGCCGTGTGGCCGTCGTGGCCGCAGGCGTGCATCTTGCCCATCAGCTTGCTGGCCCAGGGCTTGCCGCTCGTTTCAGCGATCGGCAGCGCGTCCATGTCGGCGCGCAGGCCGATGCGGCGCTTGGAAGTCCCCACGCCCAGCGTACCGACGACGCCGGTGCCGCCCAGGCCTCGGTGCACCTCGTAGCCCCAGCGCTGCAGGCGTTCGGCGACGAGGTCCGAGGTGGCGTGCTCTTCGTACGCGAGTTCCGGGTTGGAGTGGATCTGCCGGCGGATCGCGATCATCTCCTCTTCATGGGTGCGGATGTCTTCGAGTGCGGGCAGAGGCAGCGGTGCGTTCATGGTGGAAGGGAGTTGGGATGGAAGCCGGATTCTGCGCTCCTGTGCGTCCAGCGTCGCGCCGGCCGGGTCCACGGGGCCGCGAACAGGCCCGTGTTTGACATATTGATGCCCGGCAGGCATGCTTCGATGCATGCGAACCACCGTGCGCCTCGACGAGCACCTGTTGGCCCAGGCCAAGAGGCACGCGGCTGAGTCGGGAAAGACGCTGACTGCTGTGCTGGAGCAGGCGCTGCGCGAGTCGCTCGCGCGCCGCACCCTGCAGGCCAAGGCCAGGCGGGTGCGCCTGAGAACTGTCAAGGGAAGCGGAGTGCGTGCCGGGGTGGACCTCGACGACAGCGCCTCGCTGCTCGACTTGATGGGGTCCTGACGTGGTGCTGCCCGATGTCAATGTGCTCGTCTATGCGCACCGCGAAGACGCAGCGCACCATGCGGGTTGCCGCGGCTGGCTGGAAGGCGTGGTGAACGGCGACGAGGCCTACGGACTTTCGGACCTGGTGTTGAGCGGCTTCGTGCGCGTCGTCACGCATCCCAAGGTGTTCACGAAGCCAAGCACGCTCGCCCAGGCGCTCGAATTCACCGAGCAACTTCGCGGCAGGCCGAATTGCGTGGCGGTTTCACCCGGCAAGCGGCATTGGGGAATCTTTCGCGACCTCTGCGTCGACGCCGGAGCCAAGGGCAATCTTGTGCCCGATGCCTTTCTGGCCGCGATGGCGATCGAGTCGGGCTGCGAGTGGATCACCACGGACCGTGATTTCAGCCGATTCAAGGGCCTGCGCTGGCGCCACCCGATTCAGTAGCCGGCCGGCGTCGTCAACCGGCCGCGCGCTGCGGTGTGCTCATGCGTGTGTACCGGGCGGTGTGCCGGCACGAACTGCCGCTTACTCGAACGGCGGCGCCGAACCCCAATCGTGGAAGCCCGGCATGTCGCGGCTCACGCGATCGGGCCACAGCGCGGGGCGCTTTTCGAGAAACGAGGCCACGCCTTCGCGGGCATCGCTAGAGCGGCCGCGCGCCTGGATCGCGCGGCTGTCCAGTCGGTGCGCGTGCATCGGGTGCTCGGCGCCTGCCATGCGCCACAGCATCTGGCGCGTCATTGCCACCGACACCGGGGAGCTGTGCTGCGTCAGCTCCAGCGCCAACGTGCGTGCGGCGGGCAGCAGATCGCCCGGTGCATGCAGGCTGCGCACCAGGCCGCGATCAAACGCTTCTTGCGCCGGGAAGATGCGCCCGGCCATGCACCACTCGAGCGCGGTTTGCATTCCCACGAGGCGGGGCAGGAACCAGCTCGACGCTGCTTCGGGAACGATGCCGCGCCGCGCGAACACGAAGCCGAAACGCGCGTCGGTGCTGGCGATGCGAATGTCCATCGGCAACTGCATCGTCACGCCGATGCCCACCGCCGCGCCGTTGATCGCGCCGATCACCGGCTTCAAGCTGCGGAAGATGCGCAACGTGACGAGGCCGCCGCCGTCGCGGTAAACGTCCCCGACCTTGGTTTCTTCGCGCAAGGCGTCGCGCCGGCTCGCGTAGTCGAAGGTGCTGCCGCCGGCCGAAGACAAGTCGGCGCCGGCGCAAAACGCGCGGCCCGCGCCGGTGACGATGACCGCGCGCACCGCGTCGTCGCGGTCGGTTTCATCGAATACGGCGATCATCTCGTCGCGCATCTGCGCGGTAAACGCGTTGAGCTTTTCCGGGCGGTTCAGCGTGAGCGTGGCGATGCCCTCGGTCACGTCGTAGCGGATGGTTTGCAGGGCGGTGATGTCCATGGGTGTCGAATCGAAACGTGGATCGGTTCAGCGCGGCGTGCGCGGTGGCAAGGGGAGGCGTGCGAGCCGTGGCCGAGGCTCGAACTGCGGCGGAGCCTTGCCCTCGCGCTCGATCAAACCGAGCGCGGTGGCGAGCGCCACCTCGAGCTGACGGTCGCGGCCCGCGGCCGCATCTTGCGGTGCGTTGTCGACCTCGATCGTCGGGTCGGTGCCATGGTTCTCGACGCCCCAGCCGACGTCCTTGAACCAGAACGAGAACTCGGGCTGCGTGGTCTCGGTGCCGTCCACCAGCGCGTGGCGCGGCCAGATGCCGATCACGCCGCCCCAGGTGCGCGTGCCCACCAGCGGGCCGATGCCCATCAGCTTGAAGCCGTGCGAGAAGATGTCGCCGTCCGAGCCCGCGTGTTCGTTGGCCAACGCCACCACCGGGCCGGCGACGGCCTCGCCCGGGTAAGGTTGCGGCAGACCCCAGCGCGACAGGTCATAGCCGATGCGTTTGCGCGCCACTTTTTCGAGCAGCAGTTCCGAGACATGCCCGCCGCGGTTGTAGCGCACGTCGACGATCAGCGCGGCGCGGTCGCACTCGCTGCGGAAGTAGCGGTGAAATTCGGCGAAGCCGGCCGACATCATGTCGGGCAAGTGAAAGTAGCCGACACGCCCGCCCGATTCTTGGTGTACCCAGGCGCGCTTGGCCTCGACCCACTCGCGGTAATGCGCGGGCACCGGATCGGCGAGTGCGGTGATCAGCACGTTGCGTGTGGTCAGCGCTTCGCCGCTGCCCACGACCCCAGCGCTGACCAGCGTCAACTCCACCTTCGCGCCGGCCTGGTGCACGAGCCGTGCTTGTGGCGGCAACTCGCGCGACACGCGCTGGCCGTTCACCGCGACGATGCGCTCGCCGATGCGCGCCCGCACGCCCACCGCGTTGAGCGGCGAGTCGGATTGGGCGTCCCAGGCGTCGCCGCTCACGATGCGCGTGATTTCATAGCTGCCGTCGGCCTCGGCGAAGCGCAACTGCGCCGCCAGAGGGCCGAGCGTGAGCGGCGGCGGACGCCGGTGGTCGCCGCCCATCTCGTACGCGTGCGAGGTGCCGAGCTCGCCTTGCATCTCCCAGATCAGGTCGGACAGCTCGGCACGCGTCGCGACGCGTTCGAGCAACGGCTCGTAGCGCGAGCGCACTGCGTTCCAATCGACGCCCGACATGTCGGCCACCCAGAACTGGTCTCGCTGCAGGCGCCACACTTCGCGCAGCATCTGGCGCCATTCCAGGCGCGGCTCGACCGACACGCGCACCCGTGCGAGGTCGAGCCAGCCGGTCTTGCGCGAGGGTTCGTCCGAGTTCGCCGCAGCGTCGGCCTCGCGTTTGCGATCGACCGCAATCGCGCGCAGCTTCTTGCCTTCGCGAACCACGAGCGTCGCGTGGTCGGCGGCGAGGGTGAAGGCGTCGGCCTTGTCCAGCAGCGTCTCGGCGCGAAGTGTGGCGAAGTCGAACACTTCGAGCCGGCCGGGAGAGTCTTTGTGGCCGCCGCGCCCATGCGCGCCGGCGATCGGCAGCACGGTCCAGACCACTTTGCCGCCGCTCGCCCCGGCGATCTGGCCGAAACGATTTTCCGGCACCGGAAACGGCGCGATGCGCTGTGCGATTCCTTCCAGATCGATTCGCAACGGTGGCGCCGATTCGTCG
>JANOLA010000432.1:0-13284 GCA_031419535.1 Burkholderiales bacterium
CTGCGGCGCCAACCCGCTTTTCGAGTTGGCGTGCTCTGCCGCTCGCACCCACCCCACCATGCTGGCCTACCGCCACGCCTTTCACGCCGGCAACCATGCCGATGTGCTCAAGCACGTCGTGCTGTGCGCGGTGCTGCGCCACATGAATGCCAAGCCCAAGCCGTACCGGCTGGTCGACAGCCACGCCGGCGCCGGAGGCTACTCGCTGCAAGGCGACCATGCGCGCAAGAAGCGCGAGTTCGAACAGGGCATCGCGCGCCTGATGGAGCGCGACGACGCCCCTCCCCCCGTGGCCGACTACCTGAGCCTGGTGCGGCAATTCAACCCGAACGGCAAACTCGAACAGTACCCGGGCTCGCCGGCGCTCGCCCAGTTCCTGCTCCGCCCGATCGACCAGCACCGCCTGTTCGAGATGCACCCGACCGAGCACCGCATCCTGGCGGCATATCTGGCCGATGCGAGAAACGCCGAAGTGATGGACACCGACGGCTTCGACGGCCTGAAGAGCCAAGTGCCGCCCTCGATGCGCCGCGGCGTCGTGTTGATGGACCCGAGCTACGAAGGCCGCGCCGACTACGCGCGCGTGCACGCGGCGCTGCGCGAGGCGCTGACGCGCTTTGCCGAAGGCGTCTACCTGGTCTGGTACCCGCAGGTCAGCAAGCTCGAGGCCGCGCAGCTGCCCAAGCGCCTGATCGCGCTCGCCCCCAAGGGCTGGCTGCACGCGAGCCTGACGGTGCAACCGTCGAACCAGCCCGGCTTCGGCCTGAACGGCAGCGGCATCGTCGTCATCAACCCGCCGCACACGCTACACGCGCAACTGCAAGGCGTGCTGCCGTACCTGACACAGGTGCTCGGCCAATACGCCGGCGCGCACCATCTGCTGGAGCACCGCCCGGCCTGAGGCGCGCATTTCAGGACCTCAGCGGCGCAAGAAACGCTTCAGCGTCGCACCGGCACCGGGCGCTTCAGGTCGCGAAACGCGACGAACAACCAGGAGCGCATGCCCACCACCAGCGTGTAGGGGCGCTTTTGGTCGGGCTCCAGGCGCTGGTCGGAGAGGTGCTGCTGCGCGAAGTCCTGGCCGATGCGCTGCAAGCGTTCCGCGAACGTGGTCGCCAGCCCCTTGCTGATCTGGCCATGCACCAGCATCAGCATCTCGCCTTCGCCGTCGAAGCCGCCGCTGTAGTAATCAGCGACAACATTCTTGCGAAAGTACTCCATCACCGGCCCGTTCGGGAGCCAGCGAAAGCCCTTGGCCACGTTGAGCCGGTAGCGGTTCAGCGGGCGCAGTTCGATGATGCCCAGCCGGTCAAGCCGAGCCAGCAGGACCACGCATTCGGCGTCGCTGAAGGTGTAGGTCGAGACGATCTGCTCGAACGTCCAATGGCTCAGGCAGCAGATCGCGGCGAGCAGCAATTTGCGGTCGCCGACGACGGCCTTCTCCTGCTCCGCCGTCAGCTCGCGGCGCAGTGGCTGCGCGTCGGCGACCTTGCGCGCGAGTTCGGCGAAATCCATCTTCAGCACGCGCAGCACTTCATCGATGCGCGACAACGGCATGTCGGCCTTCGCAAAGACACGCTTGATGCTCGACTCGGCCAGCCCCAGGTGCCCGGCCAGCTCGGCGTAAGTGATGCCGGCGGCCTTCAGCTCGGCCTTCAACGCGCTCACCAGGTCTTGCGTCGTGCTCATCGTCGTGGTTCCGATCGTCCCATCGGGTACCGCGAAACGATACCAGATGGCCGCGATATGGCGACTCAGCGGGCAGTGCTTGATACCCGGCGGCGGCGCGAGACCCGCAGTGACCTGGGCGCAGCGCCAGTCGATAGACTCGGCCCATGATCGAGTTTTTCTTCGACTGCTCCAGCCCCTGGACGTATCTCGCTTTCCACAACATCCAGCCGCTGGCCGCCGAGTTCGGCGCGCCCATTCGCTGGCGCCCGGTGCTGGTGGGCGGCATCTTCAATGCCGTGAACCCGAGCGTCTACGCGATGCGCGAGAACCCGGTGCCGCTGAAGCGCGACTACATGCTCAAGGACCTGCAAGACTGGTCGCGCGAAGCCGGCTTGCGCATCGTGTTCCCGCCGCGGATGTTCCCGGTGAACAGCGTGAAGGCCATGCGCGCCTGCATCGTGCTCGACGCGCAACACAAGATGCTGCCATTCGCCACCGAAGTCTTCGAAGCGTACTGGGGCCGTGACGAAGACATCTCGCAAGACGCCGTGCTGGCCCAGGTCTGTGCGCGCGCCGGCATCGATGCGGCGCCGCTGTTCGCGGCGATGGCGCAGCCGGCGGTCAAGGAGCAGCTCAAGCTCAACACCGACGAGGTGATGCGCCGCGGCGGCTTCGGCTCGCCGACGATTTTCGTGAACGGCGACGACATGTTTTTCGGCAACGATCGGCTGCCATTGGTGCGGGCAGCGTTGAGGCGGGCGGGTGCTCGGGGATAGGCCGCGCTGAAGCGCGCAGGCGGGCCGGAGCCGTTGCGAACGCAGGGCCGCGCTCTATGCCGCCGCGAGTTCCGCGGGCAGCGCCTGCGCCAAGAAGTCAAACACCCGCCGCACGATCGCGCTGCCGCGAATCTCTCGGTGCACCGCGAGCCAACACGGCAGCGCTGGGATCGGCAGCCCGGGCAGCAGCGTCAAGACGCCCGGCCAATGCGCGACGTTGTAGCGCGCCGCGAAGCCAATTCCCGCGCCTGCGGCGATGAGCCGGCCGTAGGCGATCTGGTCGTCGGTGCGCAGGGCAAACTGCTCGCGCGCGATCGGCGCACCCATCGCGGCAAAGCCTCGCAGGATGGTCTCGTCGCTGTCGTAGCCGATCAATCGATGTTGCAGCAGATCGATCGGTGCATGCGGTGTCCCGGCGCGCTTTAGATAGCTCTTGTGCGCACAGGCGACGATCGGAATGTCGGCGAGTTTCTTCGCCACCAGTGACGCTTGAGCCGGGCGCAGCATGCGCAGCGCGATGTCGGCCTCGCGGCGCAGCAGGTTCGTGACGGTGTTGGAAACGACCAGTTCGATCTGGATGCCCGGTTCCTCGCTCTGCAACGCGGCGAGCACGGGCGGCAGCAGGTAACTCGCCGCGACCTGGCTGGTCGCGATGCGCACCGTGCCGCTGGTCGCCGCGCTGCGCCGCAACAGCGCCGTGTTCAGCGCGGCGGCGCCGGACTCCATCTGGCGCGCCGCGTCGGCGATCCCCTGGCCCGCGGCGGTGGGCGTGACGCCGCGGCCGGTGCGCTCGAACAAAGGCGTGCCGAGCTGCACCTCTAGCTCGGCGATGTGGCGCGACAAGGTGGGCTGCAGCGCCCCGAGCTTGCGCGCGGCGCCCATCAGGCTGCCGGCGTCGAGCACGGCGACGAAGCTCTTGACGAGCGCCCAGTCGAATTTCTTTTCAGCCATGCGCAAATGTATAGCTCCCTTGCGCGGATCGGCCATTGTGGAATGGGGCAGCATCGCCCAAACTGGCCGCCATTGAACATCTTTGGAGCGCAACCATGAGCACCGACACCGACCCGACTGCCGCCAAACCGCGGGTGCTGATCCTCGGCGCCAACGGCCGTCTGGGCGCCGCCGCCGTGCGTGCCTTCGCCAGCGCCGGATGGACGGTGCTGGCGCAAGCGCGGCGTTCACCCGCCTCGCTTCCGGCGGGCGCGCTGCATCTGGCCACGCCGCTGACCGACACCGCGGCGCTGGCCGCCTTGGCCGCGGGTGCGCGCGCCGTGCTCTATGCGGTGAATCAGCCCTATGGTCTGTGGGCGAGCCAGGCGCTTCCCGATGCGCGCCTGGGAATGGACGTGGCGCAGCGCCTGCGCGCGACCTTTCTGTTTCCCGGAAATGTCTACAACTTCGGCGCCCAGATGCCGGCCCTGCTGCGCGAAGACACGCCGCAGCTGCCAAGCACGGCCAAAGGCCGGATTCGGATCGCGATCGAAGCCGAGATGCGCTCGCGTGCCGCGACGGGCCTGCGCTCGGTGGTGATCCGCGCGGGTGACTTCTTCGGCGCGGGCACGGGCTCATGGTTCGACCGCGTCATCGTGAAGTCGCTGGCGCGCGGCTCGCTCACCTACGCCGGGCCGCTGGACCGTGCGCACGCCTGGGCCTATTTGCCCGATCTGGCACGTGCCTTCGTCGCGGTGGCGAGCCGCAGCAAGCAACTGCCGGCCTTCGCGACCTTGCACTTCCCCGGCCACACGCTCAGCGGCGCCGAACTGCTGAGCGCGATCGAACGCGCAGCGGCCATGCTGGGCCTGGAACGCCCCGGCGGACTGCGCCGCGCCAGCCTGCCGTGGGGCTTCATCCGCGCATTCAAGTGGCTGGTGCCGGCGTGGCGCGAGATCGTCGATCTGGCCTACCTGTTCGAAGTGCCGCATGCGCTGAGCGGCGACGCGCTCGCGCGTGCGATCGGCGCGGTGCAAGTCACGCCGCTCGACGCCGCCATGGTGGCCACGCTGCAGGCGCTGGGCATGGCGCCGGCGCCCACTCAGCCGAAGCTCACGCCGCCGGACGGCGCTTGAAAAACCGCAAGGTCTGCTCGCGCGGCGCGCGAATCGGTGCGCCGTGCGCGGCGAGCGTGCGGTCCAGTGTGCCGCCGGTATCGTCGGCGAGGGCCGCTTCGCGCGCCGCGCGCACCGCTTGCGCGCGCGCCTGCGCTGGCGTGCCGCCGGCGAATGCGAGGTGGTCGACGATGTGCAGCAGGTTCTCCTTGCCGCGCTCGTTGGTGCTGCCGTAACCCTTGATGAGCCTGCCGCAGGCAGCGAGTTCGAAGCCCAATGACGAATCTTCACGCGCACCGCGCTCGATCGCCGCGAGCCAGCGTTCGATCAGCGCCTGCTCGATCGCGAAACGCTGGCCGCGCCGGCGCTGGCCCTTCAGTGCCGAGAGAAGTCTGAGCGCGAGCGCGCCAAGCACCGTGTGCGCGCCCACGCGCAGCGGCAGCGCCCAGGGATCGAGGCCCCGCGCGATGCGCCGCCGGTCCCACGCTTGCAGGCGTGTCGCCAGCCGAGCCGGCAACAGCGCCGCGAACTCGGGCACGCCGGGCTTGAAGTGGTCGAAGACCTTGACCACTTCATCGTCGCGCGCGCCGACCTCGCGCTTCACGCGCAGCATGCGTTTCGCGCTGAGCTTGAGCGATGCGACGTGCACGATGTCGTCGAACATCATCCACAGCGCGAGCCAGCGAACCACTTCCTGCGTTGTCGCGCCCTGCTTGGCGCCATGCGGGTTGGCACCGGCTTCGGCAGGGGCGATTGCAGCATGCGTCGCGCCTCGCGGGTCGGCTTCGGCGATGCGCTCCAGGCGGGCTTCGTAGAGCCGCGCGTAGGCCTCGTCCTGGTACTCGCGCAGGCGCGGCAGCGCAATCGCGTGCAGGTCCGGCGGCGCGAGCGCGGCGTCCACCAGCGCCTGTTGCGCGCGGCGCTGCGCCACCGCGTCGAATGCCAGCGCAAAGCCGCGCAAGCTCGCTTGCACGCCTTTGCCGCCGGCGCGAATCGTCTCTTCGAAAGTGACGCGCGGAAACGCCAGCACGCCGCTCGCCGCGATCGCGCCGAACAGCACGGCGCTGATGGCGGACTCCGACTCGCGTGCCAGCGCCGCCATGTCGAGCAGCTCCACACCGCGCGCGTGGCGCTGCAGCGTCGCGAGCAGCGCGGCGCTGTCGGCGCGGCCGTCGCTCATCTGCATCTTCTCAGCGACGGTGAGCGCGCGCGCGGTGGAACTCACGATCAGCGTGCGCTCTTGATCGGCCATTCCCGCGCCGACCTGGCGCACGGCCTCTAACAGTTCGCTCGAGGCCAGCAGGTCGATCGCGCCGGGCACCGGGTTCAGGCTGAACACCGGCCGCCGACCGGCGAGCTGGGTGTCCGGCTCGGGATGGACCTCGATGTAGTACGTCGTCGCGCCGGTGCGCTGCGCGACGCCGGGGATCGACGTGCTCTGCGCGCTGTGGCCGGCACGCACCGCGGCTTCATACAGCCACTCGCTGAGCACGCCACCGCCTTCGCCGCCGAGTGCGGCGACGAGGATCGTGAGGGGGCGGCCCTCACTTGCAGTGCGCGTTCCGGCTTGCAAGCCGGAACCGCTCGACGGGCGCGCAGCATTCGGCTCGAGCGCACCCTCACCCCTGCCCTCTCCCGCCCGCGTCAGCCGAAGGCTGGCGCCTTCAGGGTGCGGGAGAGGGTGAAAGTCACGTACCTCCATCTGCCCAGCGCTACGGAAAGAAGAGGGCATGAGCTCCCTCTCCGCCGTTGCCGGGGGAGAACGCCCTTTGCTCCCTCTCCCGCTTGCGGGAGAGGGTTGGGGTGAGGGGGCGTTTGCGGCCAAGCTCGCAGGCCGCAGCAACGCCGTGACCCGTGTGCGCACGTGGGCAAGCACTTCTTCAAACCAACCCGCGTTGCGCACCACTTCAGCCCGATAAAAACTCGGACACAGCGTCGCCGCGTGCGCGTTCGCGCCGCACAGGCCGCAGCCGACGCAGCCGTCGATCACGGTCGCCACCGGGTCGATGCGCAACGGATCGGGGTTGTCTTTCAGCGTCAGCGTCGGGCAGCCCGACAGGCGAATGCACGCATGGTCTCCCGTGCACACGTCTTCATCGACGCCGTACTTCACGCGCTCGACGCGCTCGCCCCGTTTCAACCGCGCCGCCACCCACGGCCGGATACGGCGCTGCCGCTCCAACTGGCATTCACCTTCGGCGATGATGACTTTCAGGCCGTTGAACGGGCTCGTGAACGCCTCTTGCAGCGTGCGGCGCATCGCGTCGACGTCGTAGGTGTGCACCGTGCGCATCCACTTCACGCCCATGCCTTTGAGCGTGGTTTCGATCACCTGGTTCTTGTGCGTCAGGCTCTGGTGCAGGGTCGCATCACGTGCGGCAAGCGCTTTCGCTTCGTCGTCGGGCGTGTTCAGGATGTCCTGCGTGCCGGTGGCCGACGTGTAGCCGTTCTTCATGATCATCAGCACCGCGTCGTCGCCGCTGAACAGCGCCGATTGAACGCCGGTCAGCAGGCCGTTGTGCCAGAAGCCGCCGTCGCCCATGATCGCGAGGGTGCGCCGTTGCAGCATCGGCGACACGCCCGCCCGGCTCGCCAGACTCATGCCGTAGCCGAGGATCGAATGGCCCGAGCTGAACGGCTCGAAGGTCGCCAGCGCATGGCAGCCGATGTCGGCCGCCACGTGCACCGGGCCGACCTGCGCCTGCGCGAGTTTCAACGCCGCGAACACCGGCCGCTCCGGGCAGCCGACGCAAAAGCTCGGCGGGCGCGCCGGCAGCGGGCCGAGCGTTTTCTCCACATCGGCGCGGCGCGCCGCGTTGCCGGCCAGCCAAGCGCGCGCGGCACTCACGTCCACACCCGGCAGGTGCTGGTCGACGAACGCCAGCAAGCCTTGCGCAATCACTTCCACCGTGTACTCGCCGGCCGCTGGCAGCATGTCCTTGCCGTGCACCGGCGTTTGCACATCCAGACGCCGGAGCAGCTGCGCCAGGTCTTTTTCGATGTACTCCGGCGTGCCCTCCTCGAGCACGAGCACGGCGCGCTTGCCCGAGCAAAAGGCGCTCACCTCCTGCGGCACAAGCGGGTAGGTGACGTTCAGCACGAGCAGCGGCAGTTCGCTCACGCCGAATCCATCGGCCAGGCCGCACTGCTGCAAGGCGCGAATCGTCGCGTTGTACAGGCCCCCCTGCACGATCAAGCCGACCGGGCTGTGCGGCCCGTCGAAACGTTCGTTCAAGCCGTGCTGCGCGATGTAGGCCATCGCGGCCGGCAGGCGCTGGCTGATCTTCAGCTTCTCGTGGCGGAAGGTGACCGGCGGGTGCGCCAGGCGCATGTAGTCGAACGCGGCCGGCTCGGCGATCAGCTCGCGCGTTGAAAACTTCGGCGCGACGTTGTCTTTCGCGATGAACTTGCCGCGCACATGGCAGGCGCGGATGCGCAGCTCCATCACGGCGGGCATGTTGCTCGCTTCGCTCAGCGCAAACGCGTGTTCGACCAGGCGCGCCATGTTCGCCAGGTCGGGGCGCGGGTCGAACAGTGCCAGCGTGCTCTTCAGCGCATAGGCATGGGTGCGCTCCTGGATCACGCTCGCGCCTTCGCCATAGTCTTCACCGACGACGATCAACGCCCCACCCACGACGCCGGGCGACGCGAGGTTCGACAGCGCATCGGCCGCGACATTCGTGCCGACGATCGACTTCCACGTCACCGCGCCGCGCAGCGGGTAGTGGATCGACGCGCCGAGCATCGCCGCGGCCGACGCTTCGTTGGAACACGCCTCGACGTGCACGCCGAGCGTGTCGACATAGGGCTTGGCCTGCACCATCACGTCGAGCAGGTGCGACACCGGCGCGCCCTGGTAGCCGCCGATGTAGGCCACACCCGATTGCAACAGCGCCTTCGTGATCGCGAGAATGCCCTCGCCGTGGAAGGTGGCGCCTGCGCCGAGTTTCAGTTGCTCGATCTGGTCGGTGAATTGAACTTCCATCGGCCGATTGTGACGTGGCACTGTCGGATGGCTTTCGGGCGCGCACGAAACCCGCTCTGCTTCGGGCAGGGACAATCCCGTAGCTGCGAAGCCTCTGGAATCGCGCAAGATCGCGGCTTCACTCAACCTGAACATTCATGACCTGGTCCATCCTTGCGCGCGACGAAGACGGCCGCTTCGGCGTGGCGATCGCGAGCCGCTTTTTCGCCGTCGGTGCACTGTGCGTGCACACGCGCCGCAGCGTGGGCGCGCTGTCGACGCAGGCGCTGATGAACCCGCTCTATGGGCCGCTGGGAATGCAGGGGTTGGCGCAGGGCGTGGCGCCGAGCGAGGTGGTGGGGCGTCTGACCCAGGCCGACGCCGGCCGCGCGCACCGTCAGGTGCATGTGCTCGACGCGATGGGTGCGGCGGCGGCGCACACCGGCAGCGATTGCATCGGCTGGTGCGGCCATGTGGCAGGGGCAGGGTTCAGCGTTGCCGGCAACATGCTGGTGGGCGAAGCCGTGCTCGAGGCCACCGTGGCAGCGTATCTGGCCGCGGCCGGGCGGCCCCTGGCCGAGCGCCTGATCGCGGCCATGGCCGCGGGCGAAGCGCAGGGTGGCGACAAGCGCGGCAAACAATCCGCCGCGCTGCGCATCCACGCCGAAGAAGACTATCCGGCGCTGGACATTCGTGTGGACGACCACGCCGAGCCGATCGACGAACTGCACCGGCTCTACCTGAAGAGCCTGGAGCGCTTTCAACCCTTCGTCGCCTGCCTCGCCGGCCGGCTCGACCCCGTGGGCCTGATCGACCGCGCCGCCATCGAAGAAACGGTGCTGCGTTTTCACGCGGCGCAAGCGGCGCGCGGCGCGAGCGCTGAACCCGAAAGCGCATCGAAGTGAGCGACCCCGCCCGGCCGCTCCAAGGGTCACGCAGTGGCCCCTTCGGCGCCTTGGGGCGCTCCGTCCCGCTTGGCGGGACCGCACGCAGTGCGAGGGTGCTCCATTGACCGCCTTGCTCGAAGTGCGCGATCTGCAAACGCGCTTTGCCACCGACGAAGGTGACCTCAATGCGGTCGATGGCGTCAGCTTCGAAATCGAGGCCGGCCAGACGCTCGCGATCGTCGGCGAGTCGGGCTGCGGCAAGAGCGTCACTGCCCTGTCGATCATGGGCCTGCTGGCGCATCCCGCGGGCCGCGTCAGCGCCGGCTCGGTGCGCTTTGAGGGGCGCGAGCTGATCGGCCTGCCGCAGCGCGACCTGCAAGACTTGCGCGGCAACGCGATGGCGATGATTTTTCAGGAGCCGATGTCGAGCCTGAACCCTGCGTTCACGATCGGCGAGCAGATCATCGAGACGCTGTTGCGGCACCGGCCAGTCACGCGCGCCCAGGCCGAAGCGCGCGCGCTCGACGCATTGCGCCAGGTGCGCATGCCCGCGCCCGAGCAGCGCCTGCACGAGTACCCGCACAAGCTCTCCGGCGGCATGCGCCAGCGCGCGATGATCGCGATGGCGCTCGCCTGCGAGCCGCGCTTGCTGATCGCCGATGAGCCGACGACCGCGCTGGACGTGACGATCCAGGCGCAAATCCTCGACCTGATGCGCACGCTGCAAGCCGAGACCGGCATGGCGATCGTGCTCATCACGCACGACCTGGGTGTGGTCGCCGAAATGGCGGACCGTGTGCTCGTGATGTACGCCGGCCAGGCGGTGGAATACGCGAGCGCGGCGCGCCTGTTCGCCGAGCCTCAGCATCCGTACACGGTGGGGCTGCTCGGTGCCGTGCCGGGGCTGGACGATGGGTTCGATGCGGCCGACGTTGCCGATGCGCTCGATGCGCCCGCTGGCGGTGCGCAGCAGCGTCGAGCCGCACCGAGCCGCACTCGGCCGGTGCGCGCGCGCCTGGCCGCCATCGACGGCCAGTTGCCCAACCCTTTGCAGCTGCCGCCGGGCTGCCGCTTCGCCGCACGCTGCCCCTTCGCACAGCAGCCATGCCGCGTGCAAGCCCCCGCGCTGCGCGACGTGGGCGGCGGCCACCTCGCGGCATGCTGGCGCGCACCGCTCGACCCGATCGCACTGCGCGCCACGGCGCCAGTCATGCCGGAGCTGGTGACGTGACGCAAGCGCTGCTGCGCACGCAAGGCCTGACCAAACACTTCGAGGTGCGCCGCGGCGTGTTCGGCCGGGTGCGCGGCGCCGTGCGTGCGGTCGACGGCGTGGACCTGAGTCTCGATGCGGGCCAGACGCTGGGCATCGTCGGCGAATCGGGTTGCGGCAAGTCCACGCTCGGGCGACTGGTGCTGCGCCTGATCGAACCGAGCCGCGGCCAGGTGTGGTTCGACGGCCATGAACTCGGCGCGCTCGATCCGCCCGCGTTGCGCGCCAAGCGCCGCGCGATGCAGATTATTTTTCAAGACCCATTCGGCTCGCTGAACCCGCGCATGACGGTCGGGCAGATCCTCGCCGAACCCTTGCAGCTGCACGGCCTGCACATCGGGCGCCACAGCGAACGCGTGACTGAGCTGCTGCGCACGGTGGGGCTGGACCCGGCGCACGCGCAGCGCTACCCGCATGAATTTTCCGGCGGGCAGCGCCAGCGCATCGGCATCGCGCGCGCGCTCGCGGTGCAGCCGAAACTGATCGTCTGCGACGAAGCCGTGTCTGCCCTGGACGTGTCGGTGCAGGCGCAAGTGATCAACCTGCTGCAAGACCTGCAAGAGCGCTTCGGCATCGCCTACCTGTTCATCGCGCACGACCTCGCCGTGGTGCGCCACATCGCGCACCGCGTGGCGGTGATGTACATGGGGCGCATCGTTGAAGTCGCGACGCCGCGCGCGCTGTTCGCCGCGCCGCGCCACCCCTACGCGCAGGCCCTGCTCGCGGCGATTCCGCGCTTGCAGCCGGACCGCGCCGCCGCGCGGGTGGTGCCGCGTGGCGATGTGCCGAGCCCGTTGGTGGCCACGCCGGGTTGCGCGTTCCACACACGCTGCCCGCACGCACGGCCGTTGTGTTCGCAGCAGGTGCCGGCGCTGGTGGAGCTAGAGGGCCACGCCGTCGCATGCCATTTTTGGCGCGAGATCGCGCCGCCTGCACTCGGCGCGGCACGCAGCGACACTGCGCCCGAAGCCGTGGCGCTGCGGCGCCGTCTGCAAGCCCTGCAAGCGGCGTTCGTTCCCGGCGCCGTGCTCGGGCCGTGAGACGCCTGCAATGCCGCCGCGTCACAGCCCGAAGCCAAATCCGCCATCCATTCACCCCAGGAGTCGACCGATGAACCCCAAGCGTTGTTCTCAACCCGCCACCGCGCTGCGCAGAAGCCTCGCCGCCATCGCCCTGCTCGGCGCCAGCTTCGCCGCGCAGTCGCAAACCCTGCGCATCGGTCTGGCCGAAGACCCCGACGCGCTCGACCCCTCGCTCGCGCGCACCTTCGTGGGCCGCGTCGTCTTTGCTGCGCTGTGCGACAAGCTGTTCGACATCGACGAAAAACTCGCGATCGTTCCGCAGCTCGCGGCGAGCCACGAGTGGTCGGCCGACAGCAAGGCGCTGACGATCAAGTTGCGCAGCGGCGTCGTCTTTCACGACGGCGAAAAGTTCGACGCCGCGGCTGTGAAGTTCAACATCGAACGCCACAAGACGCTGCCCGGCTCGAACCGCAGCGGCGAGCTGCGCCCGGTGGCGAGCGTGGACGTGGTGGACACGATGACGGTGCGCCTGAACCTCACTGCGCCGTTCTCACCGCTGCTGGCCGCACTGGCCGACCGCGCCGGCATGATGGTTTCGCCCAAAGCCGCGCAAACGCTGGGCGCGCAGTTCGCCACGAAGCCGGTGTGTTCCGGGCCGTTCCGGTTCGTCGAGCGCGTGCCGCAAGACCGCATGGTGTTCGAGCGCTTCCCCGAGTACTGGAACAAGGCGGCGATTCACTTCGACAAGGTGGTGTATACGCCGATCACCGACTCCACAGTGCGGCTGGCGAACCTGAAATCGGGCCAGCTCGACTTTGCCGAGCGCGTGGCCGCGTCCGACATGGAGGCGATCCGCAAGGACAAGCGCTTGAAGAGCGCGAGCATCACCGAAATCGGCTACCAGGGCATCACGATCAATGTGGGCAAAAGCGAGCAGGCGCAAAAGAATCCGCTCGGCCGCGACGCCAAGGTGCGCGAGGCCTTCGAGCTGTCGCTGGATCGCGCGGGCCTCGCGCAAGTGGTGATGGACAACGAAGCGACGGTGGGCAACCAGTGGGTCGCGCCGAACAACCCGTATTACGCGAAGGGCGTGCCGATTCCGAAGCGCAACGTGGAGAAAGCGCGCGCGCTGCTCAAGGAAGCCGGCGTCACGAACCCGAGTTTCACGCTGATGACGACCACCACGTCGGACGCGCAGCGCCTCGCGCTCGTGGTGCAGGCGATGAGCAAGGACGCGGGCTTCGACGTGAAGATTCAGACGACAGAGTTCGCGACTTCGCTGAACCTGGCCGACAAAGGCGAATACGAAGCCTATGTGCTCGCCTGGAGCGGCCGCGCCGACCCCGACGGCAACCTCTACAGCTTCGATGCGTGCAAGCAGCCGCTCAACTACGCCGGTTATTGCGTGCCCGAGGTCGACGCCTTGCTCAACGAATCGCGCACGCAGCGCGATGCCGTCGAGCGCAAGAAGGTTTATGACAAGGTCGCCGCGCGTGTACTCGCCGATCGGCCCATCATCTATCTCTACCACCGCAACTGGCTGTGGGCGTTCAACGCCAAGCTTTCGGGCGTGCGCAACGTGCCTGATGGCTTGCTGCGTGTGACGGGCTTGAAGCTGAACTGAGCAAACGCCGCGACCGCCATGCTCG
>JANOLA010000433.1:0-5302 GCA_031419535.1 Burkholderiales bacterium
GAAGCAGGAAGCCATCGCGCTTGCCGTCATGTGCGAGATCCCGCTGGTCGTCGTCAACGTGCAGCGCGGCGGGCCGAGCACCGGCCAGCCGACGAAGGGCGAACAGGGCGATCTACCCGCGGCCGTGTTCGGCAGTCACGGCGACGCACCGAAGGTCGTGATGGCGCCGTGCAGCATCGAGGACTGCTTCTATTCGATGATCACGGCGCGCAAGATCGCCGAGACTTTCGGCATGGTCGTCGTCGTGCTGTCCGACGCGAACCTGGCGACCGCGCAGCAGCCCTTCCCGCGCCCGCAGTTCAGCGAAGACTGGCTCGCGCCGCCGGTCGACCAGACGCCCGTGCCGGCGGGCGCCAAGCCCTACGACTGGGACGGCGTCACCGGCCTGTCCAGGCGCTTCCAGCCCGGCCAGCCGGGCGGCATGCACACGCTGACCGGCCTGGCACACGACCGCGCGAGCCGGGTCGCGTACGACCCAGCCATCAACGAAGAGGGTCTGCGTGCCCGCAGTCTGAAGCTCGCGGCACTGCAGAAGACGTTGAAGGCGCCGCGCGTGTTCGGCGGCGTTGAGGACGAAAGCGGCGACATGCTGCTGATCGGCTGGGGCAGCACGATGGGCGCGATCGAGGAGGCCGTCACGCGATTGCGCGCCGAGGGCCTTGCGGTGTCATCGATGCACCTGCGCTTCCTGCAGCCCATGCCCTGCGGAATCCGCGAGATCCTGAAGCGTTTCAAGCACGCGATGACGATCGAGGGCAACTGGTCGGACAAGCTGGACGACGAACTGATCGACGAAGACAACCGCCGCTACTCGGCGCTGGCGATGATGCTGCGCTCGCGCTTCCTCGTCGACATCGACTGCTGGAGCGAAGCGCGCGGCCAGCCTATCAAGCCCGGAGCCATCTGCCACGTCGTGCGCGAAGCCTTGCAAACTAAGAGCCGTCCATCATGAGCCGAACCCTCAGCCAGTGCATCATCAAGTTGCACGAAGAGCACCACGCGCTCGAGGACTACCAGGGCGGCGTGCCGCGCTGGTGCAGCGGCTGCGGCGACAACGCGATCCTCGCCGCGATGCAGCGCCTGTGCAGCGAAGAAAACCTGGCACCCGAGAACACCGTGTTCGTCTCGGGAATCGGCTGCTCGAGCCGGCTGCCGCACTACATGAAGACCTACGGCTTTCACGGCATCCACGGCCGCGCGTTCCCGGTGGCCGAGGGCATCAAGATGGCGCGGCCGGACCTGAACGTTTTCGTCAGCACGGGCGACGGCGACTGCTGCAGCATCGGCGCGGCGCACTGGATCCACGCGATCCGCTACAACATGAATCTCACTGTCGTGCTGCACGACAACCATGTCTACGGCCTGACGAAGAAACAGGCCTCGCCAACGTCGCCGCGCGGGCTGAAGACCAACACGACGCCGTACGGCGCCACACTCGAAGCGATGAACCCGCTGACGGTGACGCTCGGTGTGCAGGGCGTGTCGTTCGTCGCACAGGGCGTGGACTGGGTGCCCGAAGTGCTGTACGACATCATCCATGCCGCGTTCAAGCACCGCGGCTTCTCATTCGTTCGCATCATCCAGCGTTGCCCGGAGTTCATGCCGAAGGCTTTTGACCCCTGGCTGCACGATCCGCAACGCACGCTGCTGCTGACACACGTCGACGGCCTGCAATTGAGCCCCGCCTTGGCGAACATCTACCGCAATCAGCGCGCGCACGACCCGTCGAACATCGACCGCGCACGCGAAATCGCCTCGATCGACGATCCGATTCCAGTCGGCATCCTCTACCGCAACCCCGCCGTCCCGTGTTACGAAGACCTGCGCCATGTCGCAGCGTTGCGCTCGCCGGCGAGCATCCGCGCCGGCCTGAACCGCGAGCTGGACAAGGTCACCGTGTGGCCGGATGACGCGGCGCAGCGAGCGGCGTGATGAGCAGGCGTGTGGCGGCCGGGGAACCCTGAACGAGACCCGCGATGGACATGCAAGCCAAGCATCAGGAAACGCTGATCTTTCACCTCACCGGCCGAATCGTCAACGACGGCCAGGGCGCGAGCCTGCAGCCGATCCGCGGCCTCGGCCTGTGCCCCGCATTGCTCGCGCCGTACCGTGACCTGGGCGAATTGCGCCACGACTTGCCCGTCGTGCTCGACGAGCGCGCCGACGCGCCCGAGTTCGTGCATTCGCTGACGAGCCTGGTGAATGACGTGTTGCGCGACGTCGCGCCGCACGGCGTGGCAGGCGAGCGTCTGCGCCGCCATGCTCTGCAACTGGAGCGCGAAATCCGCCGCGCCGTGGATGCAGGCACGAGCGGAACGCTCGCTGAACTGTGGGACGCCGCAGCGGCGCGCCTGGGCGCACGCGACGGAGAAACCCTGGAACAGGTGCTGCGCCACGCTGGCAGCGCGCTGCGCGCCGATGGCGAAGTGCTCGGTTGCTCGCACGCCATGCCGGCGCGCCTGATCACGCATGCATGGAACGCCGCGCAGCGTGCCAAGGCGCGCCGGTTTCACTCCGTTCTGAACCGCCTCGTGCTCAAGCTGTCCGACATCCTGCGTGCGGCGTACAGCCACTCGCAGGCGGGCCGGCAGCCGCAGAGCCTGAAAGACTCGGTGGGTGCGCCGCACCATGACCAATTCGACTTCGACGCGCTGGCACGCATCGTCGGCAAGGGCATGCCGCGCGACGAGCTGCCAGCTTCACGACGCGAGCGACTGGTGCGCACGCTCGACGTTCTCGAGGCGCAATCCTTCTTTGCAGCGACAGAAACTGCCGAGCCGGCAGGCACCGGCGAATGCTTCGAGTTCGTGTTCGACAATTGCGCGCGGGCGGCGCAGGCCTTCCGCGAACGCCTGGCCGAAGTGACCGAACTGGTGAAGGCACTCGCGATCGCCGAGCTGGAGGCCGAGGGCCGCTACGTCGAGGCCGAACACGACGTGTTCTTCGACGCTTTCGACGCGAACTCGCTCAACCCCGACGACCTGGCGCGCTTCCCCGACACGCTGGTGTGCATTGCGCCGGACCGCAACGACGCGCCGGAGAACGCCAACCTGATGGAGTTGTTGTCATCCGGGCTCCCGGTGAAGGTGCTGGTGCAGACCGCCGATCTGCTCGAAGAGGCGTCGATCGCGACGGGCCACTTCGCGTTCGGCGTGCGCAGTGCGCGCCTGGCCACGACGGCGATGGGGCTGGGCGGCAAGTTCGTGCTGCAGGCGGCGAGCTCGAACCTGTATGCGCTGCGCGCGCGCATCGCTGAAGGCATGGCGTGCCGCGGCCCGGCGCTGTTCAGCGTCTTCACCGGCTCGCTTCAGCCACCCGGCCCGCTGCCACCGTATCTGGTCGCCGCGGCGGCCATGCAGTCGCGCGCGTTCCCGGCGTTCAGCTACGACGCTGCCGCCGGGGGCGACTGGGCGACGCGATTTTCGCTGGCGAACAATCCGCAGCCCGACGCCGACTGGCCGGTCGAGACCCTCGAATACGCCGACACCGCGCTGCAATCCGAAACGCGGCGCTGCGCGTTCACGTTTGCCGACTTCGTGCTGTGTGACCCGCGCTACGGCGCACACTTTGCGCTCGTGCCGAACGAGCGCTGGAACGCCGCGATGCTGCCGGTGGCCGACTGGCTCGCGCTCGACGAGGCTGAGGCGGCGCGCCACGTTCCGTACCTGTTCACGGTAGACGCCGACGACGCGCTGCACCACGTGATCGTCGACGCCCGCCTGATGCAGGCGACGCGCCGCTGCCTGCTGCTGTGGCGCCGTCTGCAGGAGCATGGCAGAGTGCACGACTCGCATGCGCAGGCGCTGCTGCTGCGCGAGAAGGCAGCGTGGGCGGCGCAGCAGCAGGCCCAAGCGCCCTCGCCTGCCGCGGCTCCGGAACCTGGCGCCTCCGGCACGGCGGCAGTGGCGGCGAGCACCGAGGTCGAACCCGCGGGTCCGGCCCACTCGCGCGACGAAGCGTGGATCGAAACGGCGCGCTGCCCGAGCTGCAACGAATGCAACCTGATCAACGACCGCATGTTCGCCTACGACGAGCGCAAGCAGGCGTATATCAAAGACATCACTGCGGGCAGCTACCGAGAACTCGTCGAGGCCGCCGAGAGCTGCCAGGTTGCGATCATCCACCCCGGAGCGCCGCACGATCCGAACGAGCCCGGGCTCGAGGCGTTGCTGGTTCGCGCCGAGCCGTTTCGCTGAGAGCGCATAGACGAACCTGCTTCGCGATGGGCGTTGATGGTCGGAGCCAGGTCCGTCCGTTCGCGACGAGGACTGCGCGCCCATCCCGCTCAAGACTGAACTGGTCCAAAACTGCCCTGCACCAGTACCGGCAGCCGGCCATCAGCGGGCCTTCTTGCCCGACCGGTTTGGGGTTGACCAATTGCCAGATACGCGAAGCCTGCCAGCCAGTCCGACCGATTCACAGCCCGCAAGCCGTCATCGTGATTGACGATGCCCAGAGCGCATCGTCGCCGGACAGTGCGGGTCAGGCCGCTCGAGCTTGACTGCCAGCCCCAATCAGAGCATGAGAAGCGCCGCAGCCACCCGAAGCGCTCGCGGCCGGACATGATCGGACAGACGCCGTTGCACGGCTCTTCTTCAAGGTAAGCTGCCAGCATACTGCGGTTCTCCGGCACCGCCCAACAACGGAAGGATGCAATGAACGCACGGCCTGAATCGATGGCGCGTCACATGTGGGACGCGCGCTGCACGCAACAAAAGTACGCGAACCTGCCTGACTCCCTGAGGCCGGCGTCGATCGACGAGGCCTATGCGGCGCAGGAAGAGTACTGGCGCCTGGCGCAGCCGGTGTATGGCGTGGTGGCGGGCGTGAAGGTCGCCACGACGACCAAGGTGATGCAGCAGCTCATGGGAATCGCTCACGCCTGCGGCGGCGCGATCTTCGCGAGGACGATCCACCTGTCGCCGACGCGCATCTCGAAGGCCGACTTCGTCAACCTGCGGGTCGAGAGCGAGATCGCGCTGAAGCTCGCTGCCGACATGCCGGCCGGCCAGGCGCCTTGGACCGCCGAGAGCGTGGTGCCGTTCGTTGCCGGGGCCATGGCGGCCTTCGAGCTGATCGAGGACCGCAACGCTGTCTACGCGCAGACGCAGGCGAGCTCCATGATCGTGGAGAACTGCTGGAACGGCGGCGTGGTTCTCGGCCCGACCAAGGCGGTGCAGCCGTCCGAGATCGTCGGCGTGAAGGGGTGGCAAACACTCAACGGTGAACCGGCCGGCGAGGGCAACGCCGAGGACCCCTTTGCCACACTCGCGTGGCTGGCGAACCTGCGGGCTGAGCGTAG
>JANOLA010000434.1:0-2370 GCA_031419535.1 Burkholderiales bacterium
GCGTCGCGCGCGATGCCGGGCACTTGGGTGGAGGCCCAGACCGTGGCCTTGCCGTCTTTCACCTGCACGGTGCAGTTCATCGGCTCGAGCGTCGCGTGCGCGAGGTAGGGCGCACGGTATTCGGCGTGAATCGTCTTCGCCGCGCCTTTCAACGCAGCCTCGACATCGCCCTCGCGGTAGTAGCCGAAGCCGTCGCCCTGGTCGAGCGTCTTGGCGAGTTCGGCGTAAACCGACTCGTTGGACATGCCCGCCGCCGGGCCAGGGTCCCACTCGGCATTCACCTGCGCGACGGCACGCGACGCCTGGAACCAAGTGTCGGCGATCACCGCCACGCCGCCGGTGCCGCCGTTGTGGCCGTCGAAGCTGAGCACGTTCTTCACGCCCGGCATCTTGGTGGCTGCTGCGCCATCGAAGCGCACGACCTTGCCGCCGAGAGTGGGGCACATCTTGACCGCGGCGAATTTGAGTCCCGCGGGCCGCACGTCGATGCCGAAGCGCGCGCTGCCGTCGGTCTTGGACGCCACCTCGATGCGCGGCAGCGGCTGTCCGATGAGTTTGAACTTGGCGGGGTCTTTCAGCGCCACCTTGCCCGGCACCGGCTGCTTGGCCGCGAGCGCGGCGAGTTCGCCGAAGCTCGCGTTTCTGCCCGATGGGTGCAGCACCTTGTTGTTCGCGGCGCTGCACTCGGCGGCCGGCAGCTTCCACTGCTGCGCCGCGGCGCCGATCAGCATCGCGCGCGCGGTCGCGCCGGCCTCGCGCATCGGCAACCACAGGTCCTTGATGCTGGTCGAGCCGCCGGTGACCATCGAGCCGATTTCACGCATCGCCTTGGCCGTCATCCAGCCGGCGACCGCCTTCACGCTGCCGTGGTTGTCGGGGTGGAAGGGCAGGCCGTCGACCATCACGGCGACGTTGTTGTAGATCTTGTCGATGGGTGCCGCCTCAACATGCACGCGCGACCAGTCGGCGTCCAGCTCCTCGGCGGCAAGCATCGCCAAGCCGGTGAGCACGCCCTGGCCCATCTCCGACTTGCAGATCACCACGCCCACCGAGTCGTCGGCGCCGATCTTCACCCAGCCGTTCAACGCGAACTGGCCGTCGCGCACCGGCAGCGGCTGCGTGGTGTTAAGGCGCTGGCGCGGCGGCAGCAGCGACCAGCCGACGACCAGGGCGCCTGCGGCACCGGCGCCACCGAGCAACCAGGTTCTGCGTTTCATCGTGTTCGCCTCATGAGTCGGGGGCCGTGGTGCGGCCGCCGGACAGGGCCTGCCAGGGCGCAACTATCGCACCGCGCGGCGAGCCGGCTTGGGCATACTTGCGCACAGCCGTGACTCAGGAGGCCCGCACATGCAGCCCAGGCGATTCAGCGGATTTCGCCCCGCCGTCCACGCCATACTGGCGATCGGCATGACGCTGCTGGGCTCGCACGCAGGCGCGCAGAGCGCGGATCGCAGCATAGCGCAAGGCATCACCCACCACATCGCCCAAAGCACCTCCCAGGTCGGCCCCTCCAGCACGGCCACCAGCGAAGCCGCGAAGCCGGCTGCGCCGCCACCGTGTTCCGCGCCGCAATACCGCCAGTTCGACTTCTGGATCGGCCACTGGGACGTGTTCCAGCCCGACGGCAAACGCGCCGGCGAAAACCTGATCGAGCCGATTCTCGGCGGCTGCGCGCTGCGTGAAACCTGGCAGGGCAGCGGTGGCTTCAGCGGCACGAGCCTGAACGCGTACGACGCGGTGGGCAAGCTCTGGCACCAGACCTGGCTCGACAACCACGGCGGCAGGCTCGACCTCGCCGGCGGCCTGCGCGGCCAGGCGATGGTGCTCGAATCGCGCGAGCCGCACCCCGACAAACCGGGTGCCACGCTCGATCAGCGCATCGCCTGGTCGGTGCTGCCCGACGCTTCGGTGCGCCAGCTTTGGGAGACATCGGAAGACGGCGGCAAGACCTGGAGCGTCGCGTTCGACGGCAAGTACGTGCGACGGCGTTGATGCCCTCGGGCTTCCGCGACCGCCGCGCCATGTCATGCGAGTTTCCGTTGATTCGCACAGGAATGTGCGGCCTGCCGCGCTACCACCGTCCGGTTCTTGTCGATGCAAGACCAAGACAACCCCAAATGCGCTCGTTGGGTCAGGGCGTGCTGTGCCGATGCCGCGCCAAGAAGCGCTGGTGGTCTTCGCCGAAGTAAGCCAACTGGTGGCAGCGCGGCAGGCGCTACCCGCAGGGGGCGATTTCTGTGGCGGTGAGGAGCGCAGCCTTGGAGTCGGCGCGCGCAGCGCGCATCCAAAACTGACTTCGCCCCGCCTGTTTGAGCGTAGTGAGCGCAGCGAACGAAGCGAGTTCGGGGCGCGACTCCAAGGCGAGCACCG
>JANOLA010000435.1:0-3725 GCA_031419535.1 Burkholderiales bacterium
GCGCGCGCGACCTTGGTGTTGGACTTGCCCACCTGGTCGAAGTAGCGCGGCGCCACCAGGCCGGCGAGCAGGCCGATGATCACCATCACGACCAGCAGTTCGAGCAGCGTGAAGCCGCGTGCCGCAGGGCGGGTGCGGTGCACGCGCCGGTCGGTGTGTGGGCGGATCGACCCTCGATTGCGCTGGACCATTTGCTGAGCCCTCCCTGAGGCTTTTGGCTGCGGCGAGGCCTCGATGCGAGACCCCGTTTGCCTGTGCCTTCATGGTCTGCGGGTGGGCTTATCCGCCCCTTAAATTCGCGGGCCACCCCCCGTGGTTGAGGGGGGGGGATCCGCCCTGCCCGTGACGCTGCGCACGCGGCGTCGTTGACGCAGTTCAGGTAGCCGATCACGCGCGGCACGTACGCTCGAGTTTCCGGGTAGGGCGGGATGCGGCGGCCATGCTTGAGCACGGCCTGCTCACCGGCGTTGTAGGCCGCGAGCGCGAGTTCGAGGTCGCCGCCGAACTCGGCCAGCAGCCATTTCAGGTAGAGCGCACCCGCGCGCACGTTGTCGCGCGGCGCGTAGGCGTCGCGCGCGCCGAAGCGCCTGGCGGTGGCGGGCATCAACTGCATCAGGCCCATCGCGCCGCGCGTCGACAGGGCTCTCGGGTCGTAAGCGGACTCGGCGGCGATCACGGCGTGCAGCAGACTCGGGGCGACATCCATCTCGGCCGCGACCGCGGAGATCAATTGCGCGATCGCGGGCGGCGCCGCGGGCGGGCGGCGATGCGCGACAGCCAGACCCGGGGTGCCCGAGCCGGGGCTCGCGCCGAGGCGCGCGGCGGTGGGTGCGAAAGTCGCGGTGACGGGCAGGGTTGCGTCAAGCGCGCCTGGCACCGCGGGTCGGGCCGAAATGAGAACTTGGGGTGTCTGCTCGGTTTGAAAGTTGGACAGCACGATCGCCCTCGTGCTGTCGCCCTGCGCCAGCGGCCCGGCGTAGATTTGCGCGCCTGCCGGCGCCGCGCTGAAACTGGCCCAGGCGCAAGCCGTCAAGCTCAGGCGGTGCAGCCAGGCTCGCCGCGGCCCGCCGCGATCGAAAGAGAGTGTTTGGCAGCGTCGCTGCCGATCAAGCGGCATGGCCGCGCATCTCGAAGCGCGGCGTTGCATCGCGCCGCAGGCCCACGCTGGGCCGCTCGACCAGGCCCATGTCCATCGCGGCGAAGGTCAGCTCGGTGGCATTGCGCAGCCCGAACTTGCGCATCAGGCTCGCGCGGTGTTTCTCCACCGTCTTCGGGCTGATGCTCAGAAATTCCGCGGCGGCGCGGTTGGTTCGCCCTTCGGCGACGAGTTGCAGGATGCTGCGTTCGCGCGTCGTCAGCTTGGTCGCGGCCTCGGCCTGGTTCTGCGCCGCGGACTGTGGGTTCAAGTAGCCCTGCACGAGCATTTGCGAGACGTCGGGGCTCAGGTACTTCTTGCCCAACGCGACGCTGCGCAGCGCGATCAGCAGCTCTTCGAAGCTCGCGTCTTTCAGCACATAACCGTCGACGCCGGCTTGCAGCGACTCGCGCACGCAGTCGCGGGCTTCACCCACCACGTCGAACTCGCCCTGCGCATCGAGCAAGGCGTGCAGGCCTTGGCGCAGCAAGCTGTTGGCTTCTACGAGGAGCAGCGAATGCGACATGGCTTTGGGCTGGGTTGTCGAGATGGGTTCCAGTGTCGCCAGGCGGCTTACCCGATACTTAAAACGAGGGTGTCACCCCCGGACCGAGGGGGTTGGACCCGATTCGCAAGCACCGGCGACGTTGGAACGGATGCGGGCAATGCCGATGGCCAATCGCGCCACGCGGGCTCCAACGCGGGCCGCGCGCTCGCCGCGCCTGGCAGGCGATCTGCCCGCTGCGCTCAGGGCGCGCTGGCGTGCACCCCGAACGCGACGCTGGCGATCGGCCGCCTGGCAAAGCTGGGGCGGCGCGCCAACCCCATGTCGGTGGCCATGAACATCAGCTCGGTCGCGTTGTGCACGCCGAGTTTGCGCATCAGGTTCGCGCGGTGCTTTTCCACCGTCTTCTGGCTCACGCTGAGCTGGCCTGCGGCCGCGCGGTTGGTGCGGCCTTGAGCGATCAATTCGAGAATGCTGCGTTCCCGGGGGGTGAGCTTGCCCAGCAACGGCGCTGCCGACGAGCTGGCAGACGCTGCACCGAGATCGCTGCCTGGCGTCGACGCGAGCGCCGGGTGGAGGTACTTCTCGCCGGCCGCCACGCTGCGCAGCGCGCGCAGCAACTCTTCGAAACTCGCGTCCTTCGGCACCAAGGCGTCGGCCAATCCGCCGCACGCCGCGGACGAGGCGCCGTCGGACAGGGTGACGGTGAGCATCACGATGCCGATGTCGGGATTGCCAAGCCGCAGTTGCGAGACGAGGCCCGCGCAGGGCTCGCCCGGCAGTTGCGAGTCGATCAACGCGATGTCGGGGCACAGCGAGCGCGCGTGCTGCAGGGCCTGCACGGCGTCACCCGCCTCGCCGGCCACGTCGAACTCGCCGTCGGCATGGAGCAGCGATCGCAAGCCCTGGCGCAACATGCGGTTGGGGTCGACGATCAGAAGGGAGGTGCGCATCGGACGGGCCTTTGAGAGGTGGTTGAGCGGGCTGGGTTTCAAAGTGGCGCGACACTGCGCGACACATCGTCTTAACCACGACCCCAGTGTGTTCATCCAGCTTAAAAGGCTCTTAAATCGATCGCCGCTCCCCCTAGAGCTAGGGACCTCTCTCCCTAAGCTTAGGGGTGCGGCAGGCTCTCGCGCGCGCTCAGCGGCGTCGCCCGCCTCCGCCCAGAATGCTGCCGAGCACCCCGCGAATGATTTCGCGGCCGACCGCCGAGCCGATGCTGCGCACGGCGGAGCGCGCCGCGGCTTCGGCCAGACCTTCATGCTTTCCGCCGCGCGGGCCGGTGGAGCCGAACAAGACATCCTTAAGGCCGCCGAGCATGCCGCTTTCAGGGCCGGGCGGCGTGGATTGGCCGGGGCGTGGGTTGGTCGGCAGCGTCATGCCCGCGTTCGCCGCGCCGCCCTGCGCGCCTCCGGCGGCGCCGCCGGTGTTGGCCGCACCCGGGGCAGAGCTCGGCGCTGCGCCCGCAACGACCCGACCCTTGAGCCGCTCGTAGGCCGATTCCCGGTCGACCACTTTCTCGTAAACACCGGCCACCAGCGAGCCGGCGACGAGCGCCTTGCGTTGCTCGGGCGTGATCGGCCCGATCTGGCTGCCCGGGGGCAGCACGAAGACGCGCTCGGTGATGCTCGGCCGGCCCTTCGAATCGAGAAAACTCACGAGAGCCTCGCCCACCGCAAGCTCGGTGATCGCGGTTTCCACGTCGAGCTTGGGGTTCGCGCGCATCGTGCTCGCGGCCGACTTCACCGCCTTCTGGTCGCGCGGCGTGAAGGCGCGCAGCGCGTGCTGCACGCGATTTCCCAGTTGCGCGAGCACGGTGTCGGGAATGTCGAGCGGGTTCTGCGTCACGAAGTACACGCCCACGCCCTTGCTGCGCACCAGCCGCACCACCAGTTCGATGCGCTCGATCAGCGCCGCCGGCGCGTCCTTGAAAAGCAGGTGCGCCTCGTCGAAGAAAAACACCAGCTTGGGTTGATCGAGGTCGCCGACTTCGGGCAGCTGCTCGAACAGCTCGCTGAGCATCCACAGCAAAAAGGTCGCGTACAGCCGCGGGCTGTTCATCAACTGGTCGGCGGCCAGGAT